>NZ_JBMDXT010000212.1:0-10448 GCF_048594475.1 Nakamurella sp.
TCCGCACGGTGTCGGCCTCTCTTCGGTGAGTCGGTCCTCGCGCCTGGTGGATCCGGGTCAGCGTCCCACGTAGGCGGCCAGGTGCTGGCCGGTCAGCGTGGACCGGTCGGCGACCAGCTCGGCCGGGGTGCCCTGGAAGACGACCCGCCCGCCGTCGTGGCCGGCCCCCGGCCCGAGGTCGATGATCCAGTCGGCGTGCGCCATGACGGCCTGGTGGTGCTCGATGACGATCACCGACTTGCCGGCGTCGACCAGCCGGTCGAGCAGACCGAGCAGGTTCTCCACGTCGGCCAGGTGCAGACCGGTCGTCGGCTCGTCGAGGATGTACACCCCGCCCTTCTCCCCCATGTGCGTGGCCAGTTTGATCCGCTGCCGCTCCCCGCCCGAGAGCGTCGTGAGCGGCTGACCGAGCGTCAGGTAGCCCAGGCCCACGTCGGCCAGCGCGGCCAGGATCTTGTGCGCCGCGGGCAGTTTCGCCTCACCCGCGGCGAAGAACTCCTCGGCCCGGGCGACCGGCATGGCCAGCACCTGGCTGATGTCCTGGCCGCCGAAGGTGTACTCGAGCACCGCGGCCTGGAACCGCTTGCCCTCGCAGACCTCGCACGGCGTCGCGACGCCGGCCATCATGGCCAGGTCCGTGTAGATCACCCCGGCGCCGTTGCAGTTCGGGCAGGCCCCCTCGGAGTTCGCGCTGAACAGGGCCGGCTTGACCCCGTTGGCCTTGGCGAAGGCCTTCCGGATGGGTTCGAGCAGGCCGGTGTAGGTGGCCGGGTTGCTGCGCCGGGAACCCTTGATCGCCCCCTGGTCGACGGTCACGACCCCCTCCCGGGGGGCCAAAGAGCCGTGGATGAGCGAGCTCTTGCCGGAACCGGCGACACCGGTGACCACCACCAGCACCCCGGTGGGCACGTCGACGTCGACCTGGCGCAGGTTGTTCGTCCGCGCGCCGCGGATCTCCAGCGCGCCGGTCGGGGTGCGCACCGTCTCCTTCAGCGCGGCGCGGTCGTCCAGGTGGCGCCCGGTCAGCGTGCCCGAGCCCCGCAGCTGCTCGACCGTGCCCTCGAAGACCACCTCGCCACCGGCCGTTCCGGCCCCGGGACCCAGATCCACGACGTGGTCGCCGATCGCGATGGCCTCCGGCTTGTGCTCGACCACCAGCACGGTGTTGCCCTTGTCCCGCAGCTGCCGCAACAGGTCGTTCATCCGGGCGATGTCGTGCGGGTGGAGCCCGATCGTCGGCTCGTCGAAGACATAGGTCACGTCGGTCAGCGAGGACCCGAGGTGACGGATCATCTTGGTGCGCTGCGCCTCTCCGCCGGACAGGGTGCCCGACGGGCGCTCCAGGGACAGGTAGCCCAGCCCGATCTCGACGAACGAGTCCAGGGTCGCCCGCAGCGCGGTGAGCAGCGGCGCCACCGACGGCTCGTCCAGCTCGCGCACCCACTGGGCCAGGTCCGAGATCTGCATCGCGCAGACCTCGGCGATGTTCAGGCCCCGGATCCGGGACGACCGGGCACCCTCGTTGAGCCGGGTGCCGTCGCACTCCGGGCAGGTCTGGAACGTGATCGCCCGTTCGACGAAGGCCCGGATGTGCGGCTGCATGGCCTCGACATCCTTGGCCAGGAAGGACTTCTGAATCTTGGGGATGAGCCCCTCGTAGGTCAGGTTGATGCCCTCGACCTTGATCTTGGTCGGCTCCTTGTACAGCAGGTCGTTCAGCTCGCGCTTGGTGAACCGTGCGATCGGCTTGTCCGGGTCGAAGAACCCGGACTGGCGGTAGATACGGCCGTACCAGCCCTCCATCGAATAGCCCGGGACGGTCAGCGCGCCCTCGTTGAGCGACTTGTCCGCGTCGTACAGGGCGGTGAGGTCGAAATCGTTGACCCGGCCCATCCCTTCGCACCGCGGGCACATGCCGCCGGTGACGCTGAACTCGCGGCGCTCCTTGATCTGCACGCCCGCCTTCTGCACGGTGACCGCACCGGCACCGCTGATCGAGGCGACGTTGAACGAGAACGCCTGTGCGGAGCCGATGTGCGGCTCGCCCAGCCGGCTGAACAGGATCCGCAGCATCGCGTTGGCGTCGGTCGCGGTGCCCACGGTCGACCGCGGGTTCGCGCCCATCCGCTCCTGGTCGACGATGATCGCGGTGGTCAGCCCGTCCAGCACGTCGACGTCGGGGCGGGCCAGGGTCGGCATGAAACCCTGCACGAAGGTGCTGTAGGTCTCGTTGATCAGGCGCTGCGACTCGGCGGCGATGGTGCCGAACACCAGTGACGACTTGCCCGACCCGGAGACTCCGGTGAACACGGTCAGGCGCCGCTTGGGAATCTCGACGCTGACGTCCTTGAGGTTGTTGACGCGGGCGCCGGTCACCCGGATGAGGTCGTGGCTGTCGGCCGCGGGCCGCCCGGGGTCGGTGGCGGCGGTCGGGGCGCTGGTCATCGTGTCTCCATCCGTGCGGCGGCCGGCAACGTCTCGTGTCTACCGGATCGGTCCGACATCCGCGCCCGGGACCGGGCCTCGGCGGCCCGCCGCTGCCAGACCGGTGACCGCGGATCGGCGCACACGAGACGCGTCAGCCGACGTCGTTGATGCGGATCATGTTGCCCGACGGGTCGCGGAACGCACAGTCGCGCACGCCCCACGGCTGCTCGGTCGGCTCCTGCACCACCTCGGCCCCGCTGGCCTGCAGCGAGTCGAACAGGCCGTCGAGGTCCTTGGTGGCCAGGGTCAGCGCGCCGTAGCTGCCCTTGGCGATCAGGTCCAGCACGACCCGCCGCTCCTCGTCGGTGATCCCCGGGTCGGCGGCCGGCGGGTGCAGGACGATGGCCGTCTGCGGCTGGTTCGGCGGGCCGACGGTCAGCCAGCGCAGCCCCTCGTAGCCGACGTCGTTGCGCAGCTCGAAACCGAGCGTGTCGCACCAGAACGCCAGGGCGGCATCGGGATCGGTCTGCGGGAGGAACGCGTAGTGAATGGTGATGTCCATGCCGCCAACGCTAGCGACGGGCCGCCGGGTCGGGCTTCTCGATTCCTGATCGATTCCGGACCGGGCGGGTGACCGCCTTGGCCACGCAGGACGGCAGTTCCCCGGTCAGCTCGCCGGTCCCCCGCGCCGCCCGGTCCCGGTACACGCTGGGCGGCACCCCGACCAGTTCGGTGAACCGGGTGCTGAACGTGCCCAGCGACGAGCAGCCGACCGCGAAACACACGTCGGTGACGCTCAGGTCCCCGCGGCGCAGCAGCGCCTTGGCCCGCTCGATCCGCCGGGTCATCAGGTACGAGTAGGGCGACTCGCCGAACGCCAGTTTGAACTGCCGGCTCAGGTGGCCGGCCGACACGTTGATCCCCCGGGCCAGGGCCGGCACGTCCAGCGGGCGGGCGTACTCCCGGTCGATCCGGTCACGCACCCGGCGCAGCAGCACCAGATCGTGCCGTCGCTGCTCCTCGGGGCCGGTGCTCACCCGGCGATCGTGCCACGCCGCGGGGCACACTGGGCGGATGGACGACCCCGCCACCGTGGCCGACGTGCACCGGGTCGCCGCCGGCATGCCGCACGTCACCGTCTATCCGGGCGACACCGACCGGCCCGTCTACCAGGTCGGCGGCAAGAGCTTCGTCTTCTTCCGGAGCCGCCGGCCGGACACCGTCGACCCGGACACCGGTGAGCGGTACGACGACGTCATCGTGTTCTGGGTGGCCGGCGAGGAGGACAAGCAGGCGCTGCTGCAGTCCGGGCCGCCGTACTTCACCACCCGGCACTTCGACGGTCACCCGTCGGTGCTGGTCCGGGCGTCGCAGCTGGCCCGGCTGTCCCGGGCCGAGGTCACCGAGCTGGTCCAGGACGCCTGGTTGAGCCGGGCGTCCCGCCGCCGGGCCGGCCTGTGGCTGGCCGACCACGGCCTGCCCGACGACCGGTCGGGCTGACCGGCAATCCGGTTGACCGGCACCCGGCGGGGCCGCCACCATGGTCGCGATCGCCGGCGGTGATTCGTCATCGGCGAACCGCCGTCCGGACCGCGCCGTCCCCCGGAGAGTGCCGTGGCCCCAGTGACTCCCCCGCTCCCGGACGACGCACCGGCCGAGGTGCTCGACCGGGCGGGCGCCGAACCCCGCCGGCCCGCCGCGGATCCCGCCCTGGGCATCCCCGTGGCGGCGACGGCGCAGGACCGGCGGACGCACCGGATCGTCACCGTCGGCGACTCGCTCACCCACGGCTTCCAGAGCGCGGCCATCTACAACACCGACCTGTCCTACGGAGCGATCATCGCCCGCGAACTGGGCTGGGCGGACCGCTTTCGCTTCCCGAGATACCCGGGCCTGGGCGGCCTTCCGCTGAACATCGAGTTCCTGCTGCGGGAACTGGAGCTGCGGTTCGGCCCCTCGTTCAGCCCGTTGGAGGTGCCGCTGGCCGCGCTGCGGGCGCGCAGCCTGATGAACGACATCGAGGAGTACTGGGAGCGCGGCCCGGGGGCCGTCGTGCCGAACGTGACCGGGTTCAACCACGCCCTGGCGGTTTTCGCCTGGGACCTGTACGACGCGCGGAACGACACCTTCGCCTCCTGCCGGGAGTTCGCCGCCGACCCGACGAACAACCTGCTGATCCCGCTGGTGGACAACGCCCCGAGCCGGGCGGCGCTGCGGGTCTACCCGCACGGCGATCCCGAGGTCGAGGCGATGACCCTGCTGGACGTCGCCGAGGCGCTGGGCGACGACGGCGGCATCGAGACCCTGGTGGTCTGGCTCGGCGCCAACAACGTGCTGGGCAGCGTGCTGCGGCTCGAGCTGGTCTGGAGCCAGGACGACGGCTTCCAGGATCCGGCCCGCAAGGGCGAGTACACCGTGTGGGACCCCGCCCACTTCCGGATCGAGTACGACGAGCTGGTCGACCGGATCGAACGGATCGACGCCCGCACCGTCATCCTGTGCACCATCCCGCACGTCACCATCCCGCCGGCCACCCGCGGGCTGTACGACAAGCCGGCCGGGTCCGCGTACTTCCCCTACTACGCCCGGCCCTGGGTGACCGCCGACCGGTTCGACCCGGACGGCGACAAGCACCTGACGGCCGGGCAGGCGTGCGCGATCGACTACGCGATCGACCTCTACAACGAGCACATCGAGGAAGCCGTGCGGACCGCCCGGGCGGCCGGCCGCGACTGGTACCTGTGCGACATCGCCGGCGTGCTGGACCGGCTGGCGCACCGCCGCTACGCCCACGACCCCGCCGCCCGCCCGTCGTGGTGGACGCCGTACCCGCTGCCCGGCGCCCTGGCCACGGTGCGGCCCGAGCCGGACACCCGCTTCCTCACCGCCGACGGCCGGGGCGGCCGGGCCACCGGCGGGCTGTTCTCCCTGGACGGGGTGCACCCGACGACCATCGCCTACGGGATCGTCGCGCAGGAGATCGTCCAGGTCATGGAGCAGGCCGGCGTCACCTTCCGCACGCCCACCGGGGCGGTCCGACCGGGGCCGATCACGATCGACTTCGACCGGCTGATCCGCCGGGACACCCTGCTGACCGTGCCCCCGCAGAACATCGACTCGACGCTGGGCGTCATCGGGTTCCTGGACGAGACGCTGGACGTGTTCAGCCAGCTCATCCGCGGTCGGATGTGACCGGGCCGCGCTCAGCGCCCGCGGTCAGGGCCCGGCCGGCCCGACCAGGGCGTCGCGCCGCCCGGACCACGGCTTGTCCCAGCTGACGTCCTGCGCGCGCAACGGCTCCCCGCAACCGGTGCAGGTGTCGGCCGAGCGGGTCTCGGCGCCGCACGTGTGCATGATCGCCATGTGCCCGCCCCCCGGGGGAAGGTCGGTGTGCGCCTCGGCCCAGCCGGCCAGTGCGTGCAGCACCGGCAGCAGGTCGGCGCCGGCCTGGGTGGGCAGGTACTCGGCGTGGGCGCGCCGGGTGCCCTGGTACTCGCGGCGCACCAGCAGCCCGTCCCGGACGAGGGCGGCGAGCCGCCGGGACAGGACGGAATCGGCGATGCCCAATGTCCGGAACTGCTCGAACCGGCGCTTGCCGTGCAGCGCGTCGCGCATGATCAGCAGGGACCAGGGATCGCCGACCACGTCCAACCCGCGCCGCACGGGACACTGCTCCACGGACCAGTCCGACCGGAGCGCCATCGGGGACCCTTTCCGTGGGGCGGCTGGTGCTTGCTTGAAGAAAGCCAGTGTGCGTACAGTACCGCGATCAGCTGTCTTCCTTCAAGAAAGTGAATACCGTGACGCGGATCCGAGCGGCCGGCCGGCGACGATGGCACCCGGCGCTGACCGTGCTGGTCGTCTCGTTCCTGGCCCTCATCGCCGCGGCCGGCTTCCGGGCCGCCCCCGGACCGCTGCTGCCCGCCCTGCAGGCCGAGTTCGGCTGGTCGACGGCGGCCATCTCCGCGGCGATCAGTGTCAACCTGCTGCTCTACGGGCTGACCGCACCGTTCGCCGCCGCGCTGATGGACCGGTTCGGCGTCCGGCTGGTGACCACCTGCGCACTGGTCCTGGTCGCCGCGGGCAGCGCCCTGTCGATCTTCGTCACCGCGTCCTGGCAGTTGCTGCTGACCTGGGGAGTCCTGATCGGGCTCGGCACCGGCAGCATGGCGCTGGCCTTCGCGGCCACCATCAGCCAGCGCTGGTTCGTCCGGCACCGCGGCCTGGCCATGGGCGTGCTGACCGCCGGCGGCGCGGCCGGGCAGCTGCTGTTCCTGCCGGTGATCGCCGAGGTGGCGACGCGGACCGGCTGGCGCACGGCCTCCCTGGTCATCGCCGGGGCCGCGCTGGCGATCGTGCCGGTGCTGCTGCTGGTGCTCCGGGACTACCCCGAGCAGCGCGGGGTGGCGCCGCTGGGTGCCGATCCCGGCTGGCGGCCGCCGTCCCGTGAACACGGCCGGCCGGGCCGACGCAGCCTGCTGGCGCTCCGGCGGGCCGCGCGGGTGCCCTCGTTCTGGGCCCTGGCGGCCGCGTTCGCCATCTGCGGCGCCACCACGAACGGATTGATCGGCATTCATTTCATCCCGTCGGCGCACGACCACGGCATGCCCGAGACGGTGGCCGCCGGCCTGCTCGCCGTGGTCGGCATCTTCGACATCGCCGGCACCATCGGCTCGGGCTGGCTGACCGACCGGATCGACCCGCGGATGCTGCTGGTCGGCTACTACGCGTTCCGCGGCGTCGGTCTGGCGCTGCTGCCGTCCCTGCTGTCGGACACCATCGAGCCGAGCATCGTCGTCTTCGTGGTGATCTACGGCCTGGACTGGGTGGCGACGGTGCCGCCGACGGTGGCGCTGTGCCAGCGGATCTTCGGGGTGGACGGCACCGTCGTGTTCGGCTGGGTGTTCGCCAGCCACCAGGTGGGCGCGGCCGCCGCCGCCCTGGGCGCGGGGGTCATCCGCGACCAGACCGGGTCCTACACCCTGGCCTGGCTCGCCGGCGCAGCGCTGTGCGTGCTGGCCGCCGCCCTGTCCGTGGTCACCCGACGCCCGGCCGCGGACCGGCCGAGTCCCGTCGGAACGATGACCACCCCAGGCGCGCCAGCGCCCGCCAGCCGAGCAGGAACGCGGCCACCACCACCCCGGCCACGATGATGAAGCTCGGCGCGGTCCCCTGACCGGCCACCACCCGGGCGAGCATGCCGACCACGAGGGTGCCGCCCCAGATCAGCAGGCCTTCCGGGACGAGGCGGCGCGGGTCGACGCCGCGGCGGGCCGTCCGGCCGACCGCCAGGGCGACCAGCCAGCCCGTTCCCAGGCCGAGCAGGAACGGCCAGGCGGTCCCGGCCAGACCGCCCAGCACGCTCTCGCCGTGGCTGCCGCGACCGATGGCGGCGAACAGCAGCACGAGAGCGACGTCGACGACGAGGGCGATGGCCAGGTGTCCGGGGCGACGGGCGCCGGCGGTGCGTCGCGCGGTCGCCGGATCGGTGGGGTCGGTGCGGGTCACCCCTCGATCATGCCCAGCCGGACGGCCGGGCCGGGCGCAGGGTCGGCCACGCGGGGCGTCCCGGCGACCCGGAAAAAGCGGAACCGCCCGACGCGGGAGGCATCGGGCGGTTCCGGTGACGGCCCCCGGACGTGCGCCTCTCGGCGAGTGGTCGCTCTCGGCGACTGAAAGGGGTGGAGCCCGGGGCATGTTCGCGAGGACCGTCGATGTGGACAACGGCCGGACCCCCCGGATCCTTCCGCCCGCTCATGTGATATGGGTCACGTCACGCAGCGTCGCCAGGGGCCCCGCACTCGGACCGGGCCGCCCACGCCCGGCTGATAGATTCGCGGCGGCCGGAGGCGCTCCGGCACCCTGGGCTCGAGCGGCAGGCGGCGGACATGGCACGCGGGATCGTCGGCTGGATGCAGGCCCACGATCCCGAGGGGAACGCCGGGCGCAAGGCGATCAAGGTCGCGATCGCGGCGACCATCGGGGTCGTCATCGGCACCGTCGTGGGCAACGCCCAGATCACGTTGTTCGCCTCGTTCGGCTCGGTCGCCCTGCTGCTGTTCGCCGATTTCCCCGGCAACCGCGGCGCCCGGCTCGGGGCCTACGCCGGCCTGTACGGGACCGGCCTGGTCTTCATCACGCTGGGCACCCTGATGGCCCCGGTGCCCTGGCTGGCCGTCGCCGGGATGGCGCTGTTCGGCTTCCTGATCCTGTTCAGCGGCGTGCTCAGCGCCGCCCTGGCCGGCGCGTCACGGGCCGCGCTGCTGACCTTCATCCTCCCGGTCATGGTCCCGGTGCCGCTGACCGACATCCCCGGCCGCTGGGCGGGATGGACCCTGGCCGCGGCGCTGTCCGTGCCGCTGGCCGTCTACGCCTGGCCACCCAAGGACCATCGGCGGCTGCGGATCGCGGCCGCGGCCGCCTGCGGCGCCCTGGCCGACCAGCTCCAGGCGTGGTCGGACGGTGTCGACGGCGACGCGATCCGCCGGACCCACGACGCGGCCGGCGCGGCGATCGTCGAGCTGCGCGCGCAGTTCCGCCGCAGCAACGTCCGGCCGGTCGGCCTGACCACCGGCAGCCGCCAGTTGATGCGGCTCCCGGACCGGCTGGAGTGGCTGCACGCGGTGATCGACCGGCTGCCCGGGCCGGCGGACCGGCCGGAGGGGCGACGGACGGTCGCCGAGGCCTGCGTGGCGACCCTGCGGGCCGCCCGCGAGGTGCTCGGCCAGGACGACGACCGCCCGTCCTTCGCCGCCCGCACCGAGTTGGCGACCCGGCTGCGCGCCCTGCGGAACCTGCACGTCGCCAGCCGGACCTTCGCCCGATTGGTCGCCGACGACCCGCACCCGCACCGGGACGATGTCCATCCGGCGACCAAGCTCGAGCTGGTCTACACCACCCGGCTGACCGGGCTGACCGTGGGTGCGTCCGCGGCGGCCGACGCCCGGCCGCTGCTCGACCGGCTGCTCGGGCGGGCCACCCCGGCCGCCGGGACCGGCGAGATCCTGCCGGTGCGCCGAGCCCTGGCCGGCCACCTGAGCGTGCGCTCGGTGTGGTTCCAGAACAGCGTGCGCGGCGCGATCGGCCTGGCCATCGCGGTGACCATCGCCGAGGTGACCGAGGTGGCCCACGGCTTCTGGGTGGTGCTCGGGGCCATGTCGGTGCTGCGCACGACCGCGCTGACCACCGGATCGACCGCGCTGCGGGCCCTGGGCGGCACCACGATCGGCTTCGTCGTGGGCGCGGTGATCATGGTGGCGGTCGGCACCACCCCGTGGCACCTGTGGGTGCTCCTGCCGATCGCGCTGCTGGTCGCCGGCTACCTGCCCGAGGCGGTCTCGTTCGTCGCCGGCCAGGCCGCGTTCACGGTGCTGGTCGTCGTCCTGTTCAACCTCATCTCCCCCAGCGGCTGGGGGGTCGGTCTGGTCCGCGTCGAGGACGTCCTGTTCGGCTGCGCCTCGGCGCTCGTCTCCGGGGTGCTGCTCTGGCCGCGCGGGGCGGCCGCGCAGATCCGCCGCGCGGTCGCCGAGTTCTACCGCAGCGGCGCGCAGGCCCTGGTCGCCGCGGCCGACGGGTTGCTAGGGCCGGCCGGAGGGGCCGACCAGCCGGCGGCCACGGCGGACGCGTTCGGCCGCGCGGCGCAGGCCTCGTTGCGGCTGGACGACGCGGTGCGCGAGTACCTGTTCGAGCGGGGCACCCGCGAGGTCCCGCTGGAGGCGCTCACCCTGCTGTCCAACGGAGCGGTCCGGGTGCGCCTGACGGCGGAGGCCGTCGCCGAACTGCCGCCGGTCACCGACCCGGCGCTGATGCCCGCCGCCGATACGGTCGCCGGCGCCGCCGCCCGCACCCGGGACTGGTTCGAGCGGCTCGCCGGGCAGCTGGACCGCCCGGTGCGACGCGGGGCCGCGGGCGAGGTCCTGCCGGAGCCGCCGCCTCCGACGGCCGAGCCGGACGTGGTCGACGACGTGCGGCGCGCGATCGCCCGGACCGGTCCGGACGGCGAGGCGAGCGGCGGCGCCGAC
>NZ_JBMDXT010000213.1:0-1535 GCF_048594475.1 Nakamurella sp.
CGGATGCACAACTACTACACCCACCTGTACAACCGGACCGTCTTCGAGCTGCTGGAGCGGCGGCGCGGGACCGGGGAGGCCGTGCTGTTCGCCCGGTCGGCCACCGCCGGTGGCCAGCAGTACCCGGTGCACTGGGGCGGCGACAACGACTCGACGTTCGTCTCGATGGCCGAGACCCTGCGCGGCGGCCTCTCGCTGGCGGCCAGCGGCTTCGGGTACTGGTCGCACGACATCGGCGGGTTCGAGGGCACCCCGGACCCGGCCGTGTTCAAACGCTGGCTCGCGTTCGGCCTGCTCTCCAGCCACAGCCGGCTGCACGGGTCGGACTCCTACCGCGTGCCCTGGGCGTTCGACGAGGAGGCCGTGGACATCGCCCGCCGGTTCACCCGGCTGCGGATGCGGCTGATGCCTTACCTGCTCGCCACGGCCGACCAGGTCGTCGAACGGGGCACCCCGATGATCCGGCCGATGGCGATGGAGTTCCCGGACGACCCGGCCACCGACCACCTGAGCACCCAGTACATGCTCGGCGACGCGCTGCTGGTCGCCCCGGTGTTCCACGCCGACGGGCACGTCCGCTACTACGTGCCGGCCGGCCGCTGGACCGGCCTGCTGGACGGGCGGGTGGTCCAGGGCCCGCGGTGGGTGGAGGAGGTGCACGGCTACGACAGCCTGCCGGTGCTGGTCCGGCCGGGCACGGTGCTTCCGTTGGGCGACCACGAGGACGGTCCCGAGTACGACCACGCGGCCGGCGTGAGCCTGCACCTGTACGAGCCGGGGACCCTGACGGAGGCGACCCTGCGGGTCGGCGACGTCGTGTTCGCGGTCCATCGGGACGGCCGGACGGTCACCGTCCACGGCCCCGATCCGGCGGAAAGTCCGTGGTCGATCGTCCGTCGAGCGGACGAAGAGGGCAGTGGAAGCGCTTCCACAACGGCTGCCACGTCCGCTAGCGTCACGTTCACGCTGTCCGACGCCGCCGCGTGACCCTCCGGAAGGACCAAGTCCATGACCAGTTCGCCCCGTTCGTTTCCCGAGGGCTTCCTGTGGGGCTCGGCGACCGCGTCCTACCAGATCGAGGGTGCGGTGCACGAGGACGGCCGCGGCCCCTCCATCTGGGACACCCTGAGCCACACCCCGGGCAAGGTGCTGAACGGCGACACCGGTGACGTCGCCGACGACCACTACCACCGGTGGGAGTCCGACCTGGACCTGATCAAGGACCTCGGCCTGCAGGCGTACCGGTTCTCGGTCGCCTGGCCCCGGGTCCAGCCGGACGGCGCCGGCGCGTTCAACGCCAGGGGCGCCGACTTCTACTCCCGGCTGGTCGACGGGTTGCTTGAGCGCGGGGTGTGCCCGGTCGTCACGCTCTACCACTGGGACCTGCCGCAGGCCCTGGAGGACCGGGGCGGCTGGACGAACCGGGACACCGCGCTGCGGTTCGCCGACTACGCCACCCACGTGGCCGGCGTCCTGGGCGACCGGGTCGAGATGTGGACGACGCTCAACGAGCCCTGGTGCTCGGCCTTCCTCGG
>NZ_JBMDXT010000214.1:0-7550 GCF_048594475.1 Nakamurella sp.
GGGGGGGGGGGGGGGGGGCCGGGGCCGCACCGGGGGGGCCCGTCTGGGGTGGGGGGGGGGGGGGGGGGGGCGCGCGCCCCCCCCCCCCCCCCGGCCGGCGGCCCGTCATCCGTCCCGTCATCCGTCCCGTCGCCCGTCCCGTCGTCCGGTGCCGCGTCGGGCGAGCCCACCGACCCGTCCACCGCTCCCCCGGTGGACCCGCCGGCCTCGCCCGATCCGGCCGGCAACCAGGCGGCCGCCGCCGGTGCGCCGGGCTCGGCCCCAGCCGCCGCGCCGGCCCCCACCTCACCGCCGGACCGGGTCCGGATTCCCGCCCTCGGCGTCGACGCGGCGGTCACCCCGGTCGGGGTGGCGCAGGACGGCGAGGTCGAGGTGCCCGAGGACGTCTCCACCGTCGGCTGGTACCGGTTCGGTCCGGTCCCGGGCGCGGGCGGTTCGTCGGTGCTGGTCGGGCACGTGGACGACTACCGGCAGGGCGTGGGGGTGCTGGCCCGGATCGGCGACCTCAACCCCGGCGACACGGTCGAGATCGCCGGCGCGGACGGCAGCGTGCGCGGGTTCACCGTGGTCGCCCGGGAGCAGTGGAACAAGACCGAGGTGCCGCTCGATCGGCTGTTCGATCGGGGCGGGGAGTCCAGGCTCGTCCTGCTCACCTGCGGCGGCGCGTTCGACGACTCCCGGCTCGGCTACACCGACAACATCGCGGTCACCGCGATCCCGGCGACGTCATGACCTACTCTCAGGGGCGTGTCACAGCCCACCCAACCCCTCGGGGCACCCTGGCCCGGGGCAGATGAGGGCTGGGTGGACCGATTTCAGGCCGGTGACGAAGCGGCGCTGCGCGAGGCGTACGACCGCTTCAGCGGCATGGTGCTCCGGGTGGGTCTGCTGCGGCTGGGCAACCAGCACGACGCGGAGGACTTGGTCCAGATGGTCTTCGTGCGGGCCTGGAAGGGACGCGCCGGTTTCGACCCGACGAAGGGTTCGATCGGCGCGTGGCTGCTCGGCATCACCCGGCGGCTGATCGCCGACCGGTACGCCGCCCTCGACCGCGACCGGAAGATCGTGGCGGCGGCCGAGCAGGTGGCCCCGGCCGACGTCGAGTCGGCCCCGGCCGATCGGGTGGTCGACCGGGTCGTGGTCGGCAACGAGTTGGACAAGCTGCCCGCCGAGCAACGGCGGGTCGTGCTGCTGGCCTTCTACGGCGAGCTGAGTCATTCCCAGATCGCCGCGACGACGGGCCTGCCCATCGGCACGGTCAAGAGCCATATCAGGCGCGCCCTGATTCAACTCCGCAAGCGATGGGAGGTGGACGGTGCCACATCCTGACGAACCGACCTCGGTCGTCGCCGTGGGCGGTCCGCACCCCGACGCGGACGATCTCGCCCTGGTCGCGCTGGGCGAGAACCTCGGCGCCGACGTCCACGCACACATCTCCGCCTGCGCGCTGTGCGCGGCGCAGGTGGAGTCGTTCCACGGCACCATCGAGCTGGCCGGCCTGTCCGACTACGGTCGCGACGCCCCGCCGCCCGGCGATCACGTCTGGGCGGCCATCGCCGCCGAGCTCGGGTTCGCCGACCTGGCCGGCTCCGGCGCACCGGACACCGCCTCCGGGTCGGACGCCGGGCCGGGTCCGGAGGCCCCGATCGGCTCCGAACGCCCCGGTCCACGGCTGGTCGCGGTGCCCGACGCCGTCGAGCCGGGGCCTGGCCAGGGCGCGACCCCCGCGCCCGCTCCGACGTCGGGGCCGATCCCATCCGCGGCGCCGGGGCCGGTCGAGCCCGCGCCGCCGACCCCGCTGGCCCGCCGCCGCAACCGCTGGGTGGCCCCGATCGCCGCGGCGGTCGTGGGCATCGCCCTGGGCGCCGCCGCGGTCGTCGTCGTGCAGAACCGGGAGTCGTCGGTCGTCGTCGACGCCACCGCGCCGCTCACCCCGGTGCAGGGCGGCCCGTTGCCGACCTCGGACGGCCAGCTCGGCACCGCCGAACTGGTGACCGTGCGGACCGGCCAGCAGGTGCGGGTCGACGCCGCCTCCCTGCCCGCGGCGGCGACGACCGCCTACGAGGTTTGGCTGTTCGGCGACGACGGCCGGATGGTCTCCCTGGGCACCCTCGCGGACGGGTCCGGGTCGTTCACGGTGCCCGCCGGTATCGACACGACCCAGTACCGGACGGTCGACATCTCCGACGAACCGCCGGACGGCAATCCGGCGCACTCGGGGATCAGCCTCATCCGGGGCACGTTCGCCTGAGTGGCGCCCGGCCGTCGGCGACGGTTCCCTGGGGCCGGCATCGGGGCGCCCGGCCGTGGGTGGCGTCGACCATCGCGTCCGCCGGCCGGGCCTGACGGGGCCGGGTCGAACCCACCAGACCGGAGGCCCCGACCGGGGCCCCTCCCCGTTGCCGCCCGGCCCGGCGTGATCCCCGGCGGGATCAGCCCGAGCCGGCCGGATCAGCCGGTGGGATCGGCGATGCTGACCTGCAGCCCGCCGTCGACCCGGCGGAATTCGATCCGGTCCAGGGACGGCACGGACGGCGCGTCCAGGGCGTCGTGGGTCGTCAGCACGCCGACGACCGGGCAGCCCGCGGCCCGGGCCGCGGTGACCCCGGCGGGCGCGTCCTCCACCACCAGGCAGCGCTCCGGCGCGAAGCCCAGCGCCCGGGCGCCGGCCAGGAAGGGCGCCGGATCCGGCTTGCCCAGCACCACGTCGTCGGCGGTGACGACCACCTCAGGACGGGGCAGGCCGGCCGCGGCGATCCGGGCCGAGGCGAGCCGCACCGTCCCGCTGGTGACGATCGCCGCCCGGTCCGGCGCGAGGAGCGTCAGCGCGGCGATCGCCCCCGGCTGCGGCACGACCCCTTCCGTGTCGCCGGACTCGGTGGCGATCATGAACTCCGACACCGCGGCCACCCGGTCGGCCGGCATGTCCGGCTCCAGCCGGGCCAGCACCTGGCCGACCGGGACGCCGTGGATGTGCGGCTCCACCTCGGGCCAGGGCCGGCCGATGTGCTCGGCGAGCGCGCGCCAGCTGCGCTGCACGCTGCCGGAGGAATCGATCAACGTGCCGTCGAGGTCGAACAGGACGGCGTCCACGTGCCAGGTCGTCACGACCGGGAATGCTACGGGTCAGCCGGCCGCGGCCCGCAGACCCTCCAGCAGCGGCGTGGTCGGCCGGCCGATCAGCGCGGACAGCTCGCCGGTCACCTCTCCCAGCGCGCCGCCGGCGATGTCGCCGTCCAACCGCGCGACGAAACCGGCGGTGCCCTCGTCCATTCCGGTCTGCTGCAGGATGCCGATCAGCGTCGGCCCGTCGACGGCGCGGTACCGGACGGGCGAGCCCACGATCTCGGCCAGGGCCGCGGCGAGTTCGTCGTAGTCCCAGGCGTGATCGCCGCCCAGCTCGTACACCCGGCCCGCGTGGCCGTCCTGGGTCAGCACCGCGACCGCCGCGGCGGCGAAGTCCGCGCGGCTGGCCGACGCGACCCGACCCGCCCCGGCCGCGGCCACGAGAGTCCCTGTTTTCCGGGCGATCTCGATCTGCCCGAGGTAGTTCTCGGTGTACCAGTTGTTCCGCAGGATGGTCGCCGGCAGGCCGCTGGCGGCCAGGTACTCTTCGGTGAACTTGTGCTCCGGGGCGAGCACCAGGCTGCTGGTCGTGGCCCGCGGCGCCGAGGTGTAGACGACCCGGCCCACCCCCGCGGCCACCGCGGCGTCGATCACGGCCCGGTGCTGGTCGACCCGCTGCCCCACCTCACTGGAGGAGACGAACAGCAGATCGTCCACCCCCGCGAACGCGGTCGCCAACGCGTCCGGCTCGGCGTACGTGGCCGGCCGGACCTGGACCCCCTGGGCGGCCAGGCCGGTGGCCTTCGCCGGGTCGCGGACGACGGCGACGACGGACGCGGGGTCGACGGCCCGCACCAGGTCACGGACGACGAGGGCGCCGAGCTGGCCGGTGGCCCCGGTGACGGCAATGGTCATGGCAGATCCTTCCGTTTACTTGAACGCTCAAGCAACGGTACTCCATGCGCGCACCCGCCCGTCCGGACGGCCCCGGAACCGGCCCCGGGGCCCCCGCCCCGGTGGTGATCAGGCAGAGGTGGGCGTCGTCCGGCCGGCCCGGTCGAGGGGTCGGGTGCACCACGGGAGGGAATCCTGGGCGGTAGGCTTGCTCCGCTGCGTGTCCACCGGCTCGGGCCGGGACGCACGGTGCGCCCTCATAGCTCAGGGGATAGAGCATCGGTTTCCTAAACCGTGTGTCGTAGGTTCGAATCCTACTGGGGGCACCCACGCGGCCTGGCCCGCCGGCGGTGCCGGCGCGACTCGCACCGGCAGTGCCCGACGTTCGACGAGCGCGGCACCGGGGCCGGGGTGCCGCGCTCGTCGTCGGAGAACGCCCCGGGTCAGAGCGTCCGGGCGTGCGGATCGAAGTCGGCCGGCAGGGTGGGGATGGGCCCGACCGTGCTCTCGACGGTGACGAACCGGCCGTCGGCCGCGGACGTCTGGGCGGACAGCATGATGTCCAGGACGTGCAGTCCGAGTTCGCCGCTGGCGATGTGCGGCCGGCCCTCGGCAATGGCCCGCACCATGTCGAGCACGCCGAGACCGCGGCCGACGACCACACCCGCCTGCTCGACCTCGTGCCAGGACTGCTCGATCGTCGCGCCGTCGGACAGCACGCCCAGCGGCTTGACGTAGGCGATCCGGCCGGCGAACCGGTTCGGATCCGGCAGGACCAGACTGCCTTCGGTGCCGTGGATCTCGATGATCCCGTGGCGTTCGAGGGCCGAGTCGAAGCTCAGCAGGGTCTGCGCCTGCTGGCCGGCCTCGAACGCGGTGAGCACCGAGACGGTCGACGGCACCTCGACCGGGAACTCGGTGCCGGCGTGCGGGCCGGTGTGGATCCGGCGCTGCTCACGGGCCTTGGTCCCGATGGCGGCAACCCGGTCGACCGGTCCGAGAAGGCTGACCAGCGCGGAGAAGTAGTACGGCCCCATGTCCAGCAGCGGCCCGGCGCCGTGCGCGAACAGGAACCCCGGGTTGGGATGCCAGAGGTCCGGGCCCTGGGTCTGGAACGACGTCTGCGCGAACAGCGGCCGGCCGATCAGCCCCTCGGCGACGGCGCGCTTGGCCGTCTGAAACCCCGGTCCCAGCACGGTGTCCGGCGCCGCACCGATCCGAACCCCGGCGGCTGCGGCGTCCCGCAGCAGCGCGGCGCTGCTCTCGCGGTCCAGGCCGATCGGCTTCTCGGTCCACACGTGCTTGCCGGCCGCGACCGCGGCGGCCGAGACGGCGACGTGCACGGCGGGCACGGTCAGGTTCACGACCAGGTCGACGCCGGGGTGCGCGAGCACCTCGTCGGGCGTGCCGGCGGCCGGCACACCCCACTTCGCGGCCTGCGCGCGGGCCCGTTCGGTGTCCAGGTCGCCGAGGATCAGGACCTCGACATCCGGGAAGGACGTAAGGTTCTCGAGGTAGGTGTCGCTGATGACACCGACGCCGATGAAGCCGATACCGACCGCGCTCATCGGACGAACCCGCCGTCCCGCAGGAAGGCCAGGCTGGCGGCGATGTCGGTGAAGACGTCACCGGGAGCGTTGTCGTACTCGATGACGGCGTACGCCAACGCCGGCGCCGCCCGCAGCGCCGCATCCAGTGGAACCTCGCCGGTGCCGGCGTGCCGCTGGTCGAGGCTGTCCGAGCCGAAGGCGGGTGCGCCCGGTGCCCACGGGTTGGCGGTCGGGACGATGCCGTCCTTCACGTGCACGGCGAGCAGCCGTGAACCGAGCCGCTCGACCAGGGCGGGGACGTCCTGGCCTCCCGTCCGGGCCCAGAACAGGTCGAGCTCGAGCGCGACCCGGTCGTCGGTGAGGGCTACGAACCGCTCGTAGGCGCTGACCCCGTCGAAGTCGGCGATGAACTCCTGGGCGTGGTTGTGGTAGCCGACCGTCAGGCCGTAGCTCGCGGCCAGGTCGCCGGCGGCATTGAGTCGGTCCGCGATGTCGGCCACGCCCGCCTCGGTCAGCCAGCGCTGCGGGTCGACGAACGGGTCGATGACCGTCCGCATCCCCACGGTCGCCGCGGCCTCGAACACAGCCTCCGGCGCGGGGGTCGGGATGGAGCCGTCCGGCGTCCACAGCTCGTCGGACAGCAGGGGCGCATGGCCCGTCGGGGACGCCAGCCCGCTCGCGTCGAGGGCCGCCCGCAGCTCGGGAGCCCGGCGGACGAAGTCGAACGCCTCGACGTTCGTCAGCCCGGCCGCGGCCAGTCGGTCGAGGGAGCGGTGCATGTCGGCGGTGAACGCCTCGGCCAGCGTGTAGAGCTGGACCGATGCTTCGGGCAGGGTCACGGGGACCTTCTTTCCACGTCGTCGTTGGAGGGTCGTCGCTGGATGGTCGTCGCTGGAGGGTGGCGGTCGGATTGCCGGGTCGGAGCGCACCGGTTCGGACGGCGCCTGGCCACCACCGTAGCACAAAAAGCTCCACCTGGAGGTTTTTCCGACTATGCTGAGGGCATGGACGACACGGACCCGCCCGTCATCGGCCGTCGTGGCTCCTACGCCAAGGGCGTCGCCCGGCGGCAGGAGATCCTCGACCGGGCGATCGAGGTGTTCGCCGAGCGCGGCGCCTACGCCACCTCGCTGCGCAGCATCGCGCAGGCCCTCGGGATCTCCCATGCGGCGCTGCTGCACTACTTCGACTCGCGGGAGCAACTCCTCATCGCGGTCTACGAACACGCCGAGGCCAGGCGCGAGGCCGCCCCGGACGCACCGGAACCGGCCGGCCCGGTCGACGTCCTGACCCGGGCGGCCGGCGCCAACGTCGCGGTGCCCGGGCTGGTCGAGCTGTACTCGACGCTCGTGGCCGCATCGCTCGAGGCGGGCAACGTCACCGGCCGGTCCTATTTCGTCGGGCGTTTCGCCCGCGTCCGCGGCGACCTCGCCGAGCGGGTGCGCGACGGGCAGGCCCGCGGCGAGATCCGCACCGACGTGGACGCCGACCAGGTCGCGGCCCTGCTGGTCGCCGCGTCCGACGGCCTGCAGATCCAGTGGCTGCTCGACCCGAGCGTGCGGTTGGAGTCGCTCGGCACGCTGGCCACCCTGCTCCGTCCGCCGGCGCCCGACGTGACCGGGGATCGATCGGAGCGCTGACGCGGCACGCCACCCGGGCCGGCCCGGCATCCGGGACGTTCTGGGGGAACGGCCGTCTCGGACCGAGAGCCCATTCGGGCGACGGTTCCCCGCTCGCCGGCGTCGACCCGATCATCCGACAGCTGGCGCTGATGATCCACGGCGACCGCGACACCGTCGCCCCGCTCGACGATCTCGCGCACCTTCGTGCCCGCGGTCCAGGGGGTGCGTCTCGACGCGGGCCACTGGGTCCAGCCGGAGCGGCCCGACGAGGTCACCCACGCGATCCTGGACTGGTCGGGCCGGCTGCCCCGGCCCGCTCCCGCGCCGGGCGCCCGGCGGTCGAACGCGGGCCCTGACGCCGGACCCGGCCGTCACCCGCCACCGGCCGGCCCCGCGCCGGCCACCGGGGTCGCTCCGG
>NZ_JBMDXT010000215.1:0-23430 GCF_048594475.1 Nakamurella sp.
TGGACCCCCACCGCGATCACCTACATCATCGACGGCCAGGTGGCCGGCACCACGACGACCTCGATCCCGACCAAGCCGATGCACTGGATGCTGCAGACCGAGACCGAGCAGACCGGTCCCGCGGCGACCGCCGCCGGCCACCTGCAGATCGACTGGGTGTCGGTCTACACCTACCAGCCGTGACCAGGAACTGACCGGGCAGTCACGGCGCCCCACGACGGCCCGGCCGGGATCCCCCCGGCCGGGCCGTTTCGGCATCCCCCGACCGCCCGGGGGCGATGCGCCGGGCCCGACGCCCGTCCGTCCGGCGGGCCGCCCCGGGGGCTCCGCGGCGGATCAGAGCTTGGTCCAGGCGTCCGCCAGCACCGATCGCATGGCCGACTCGATCTCGTCGAACTCGGCTTGGCCGCAGATCAGCGGCGGGGCGAACTGCACGACCGCGTTGCCCCGGTCGTCGGCGCGGCAGTAGACCCCGGCCTCGAAGACGGCCGGGGCGACGAAGCCCCGCAGCACCCGTTCGCAGTCCGCGCGGGTGAACGGCTCCTTGGTCGACCGGTCGCGCACCAGCTCGACCGACCAGAAGTACCCGTTGCCGCGCACGTCGCCGACGATGGGCAGGTCCGCCAGCCGGCCCAGCGTGGCCCCGAACGCGTCCTCGTTGCGCCGCACGTTGCCCAGCAGGTCCTCGGCGGCGAAGACGTCGAGGTTGGCCAGCGCGGCGGCGCAGGCCACCGGGTGGCCGCCGAACGTGTAGCCGTGCGGGAACGCAACGGTGCCGGAGGCGAACGGCTCGAAGATTCGGTCGGAGATGATCGCCGCCCCCAGCGCGGCGTACCCGGACGTCAGACCCTTGGCGCTGGTGATGATGTCGGGCTGGTAGCCGAACTTCTCGCAGCCGAACATGGTGCCCAGCCGCCCGTAGGCGCAGATGACCTCGTCGGAGACCAGCAGCACGTCGTAGAAGTCGCAGATCTCCCGCAGCCGCTCGAAGTAACCGGCCGGCGGGGGGATCGAGCCGCCGGCGTTCTGCACCGGCTCGACGAACACCGCGGCCACCGAGTCCGGGCCCTCCATCACGATCGCCTGCTCGAACTGGTCGGCCGCCCAGCGTCCGAAGGCCTTCTCGTCGCCGGCCAGATGCTCGGGGGCCCGGTAGAAGTCGGTGTTGGGCACCTTGACCGCGCCCGGCACCAGGGGCGCGAACGGGATCTGGAAGCCCGGGACCGCGGTGAGGGACAGCGCGCCCTGGGTCGTCCCGTGGTA
The DNA here is from genome assembly GCF_048594475.1 of Nakamurella sp. Lineage (NCBI taxonomy): Bacteria > Bacillati > Actinomycetota > Actinomycetes > Nakamurellales > Nakamurellaceae > Nakamurella > Nakamurella sp. The sequence continues at coordinate 1,264 of NZ_JBMDXT010000215.1, forward strand.
GGCCACGGACCGGCTGATCACCTTGGTCTTGGCGGGCTTTCCGGTCAGCTTGAAGAACTGCTTGGCGACCTTCCAGGCGGTCTCCACGCTCTCGCTGCCGCCGGTGGAGAAGAACACCTTGTTCAGATCACCCGGGGCCAGCGCGGCCAGCCGGTCGGCCAGCTCGATCGCCGGTGGCGTGGCGTAGGACCAGACCGGGAAGTACGGGAGCCGGCGCATCTGCGCGTCGGCGGCGGCGGCGATCTCGTCCCGGCCGTAGCCGGCCTGCACCACGAACAACGCCGAGAGCGCGTCGAGGTACCGGCGCCCCTGCGTGTCCCACAGGTACGCCCCCTCCCCGCGAGCCATCACCGGGACCGGCCGGTCGGCGAAGCTGCCCATCCGGCTGAAGTGCAACCACAGGTGGTCGGTGGCTCCGGACGGTCCGGCGGTGGGCGGGATCAGCGCGGTCATGCCCGTAGCGTGCCAGACGCCCGCGCGGCTGTCTGCCGGCCCCGGCCGGCCCCCGCCCGGGCTCCGTCGCGAAGCCGGGCCGGGCGGGTCAGAACGGATCCGGGGTCTGGTGGCGGGCGCGCACCTCGACCACGCCCGGCACCCCCGAGGCCAGCCGGGCGGCCCGGTCCCGCACGGCATCGTCACTGCCGTAGTCCTCGATCTCGGCGACGCCGCCGGCCACCGACACGCGCCACCGGTTGGGTGTGTCCAGGGCGGCCAGCTGCCGGTCGATCTCGTCGGCCAGCTCCTGGTCCGTCGGTTCCGGGCGGGCGCGCAGCAGATCCCGGCGGGTAACGACGCCGACCACCCGCAGGCCCTCGACCACGGGCAGGCAACGGATCCGGACGTCGAGCATGATCCGGACGATGTCCGCACGGTCCGCGTCCGGGGTCAGGGATTCGACCGGCGCGGTCATCACGTCCCGTACCCGTCCGGCGGGCGGCGCGTCCGGACCCAGCAGGTCGGCCTCGGTGACGATGCCGACCAGCTCGGCCCCGTCCACCACGGGTAGCGCGGTGAACCCGCGCTCACACAGCAGCGCGGCGGCCGCGGTGGTGCTCGTGCCCGGGGTCACGGTGATCGCCGGGTGGGACATCAGTTCTCGGGCCCGCATCGTCGGCTCCTTCGGCTGGCCGGTGACCTCCAGCGTGGCGCCGGCCGGTGGGCCGGGGAACGGCCGAAGGTCCCGACCGCGCCGTTCAGCACCCGGCGACGAGCCGCCGCCACCGGGCCAGGTAGGCGGCCGCCACCGCGGGGGTCGTCGGGCCGACGGGCAGGTCCGCGGGCAACCAGGTGCGAGCCGGTTCCTCCATCGCCCGCCGCACCTCCTCGCGCAGGCCGCCCGGCCGGTAGAGCCGGACCGCCCCGGGCAGCCGCCCGGCCAGTTCCTGCGCGTACCGTCCGGCCGCGACGAGCGGTCGCCGGCCGGCCCCGATCCACGCGTTGAGCGAGGCGGAGGCACAGATCCGGGTCTGGGGGGCGACCGGGACCACCGGCGCCCGCAGGTACCCGGCCAGATCAGCGTCCGGGACGAAGCCCGCCACCCGGAAGTCGATGGCGTTGTCCCGGGCCAGCCGCGTGAGCTCGGCCGGCAGCTCCGGATGCCGCTGCGATGGTTGACCGACGGCGAGCACGGTCAGACCGGGCGCCAGGCCGGCCAGTTCGTCGAGCACCTCCCGGTGACCCTTGCCCGGATAGAGGAAGCCGAACACGGCGACCGTGGGAGCAGCGGTCCGCGACCCGCGGGCCCCGGGGTCGGTCGCGACCCCGGTCGGCCGCGGCCCGAACGGCAGGGGGTCGATCGGCAGGGGGTCGATCGGCAGGGGGTCGATCGGCAGGGGGATGACGGACACCGCCGATCCCGGCACTCCGGCGACCTCGCGCAGCAGCGAACGCTCGTGGTCGCTGGACACGACCACGTCCACCGCCGATCGGGCCCACTCCCGGTAGGTTCCGGAGCGGCGCCGCACCAGCGCGGGATCGTCGGCCCCCTGCGGCGCGTCGTGCAGGGTGAGGGCCAGGCGGACCCCTCGCCGGGCCAGATCCCGGCGCAGTCCCCCCAGCGTCGCGGCCGGATCGGCGGCCGCATCGGCGAACAGCCAGTCGCTGACGTGCAGATGCACCAACCGGACCGGCGGCGGCAATCGGGCCGGCAGACCGGCCAGTCGGGCGGGGTCGGGCTCGTCGACGACGGTGCCGGCGAAGCCCTGCGCCCGAGCCGACGCCGCGAGTCGACGGGCCAGGATCGAGATGCCGTTGGCGGCCGGCCCGACGGTGCCGACGGCGATGTGATCGTCGGCGGGCTGGAGCGGCAGGGTCACCGGCTGGATGTACCCACCGGCACGTCGCCGAACCGGACGGCGCTCGGTGTGGGCCGACCGCGGATGGGTACCTGAGCTGCCGCGGGGTCGCGGAGCCCCGACGGAGACGACGGTCGGGGGTGCGTGCGTGACGGCAACGGCGACGGGCCCGGCCCTCCGGGTCGCATCCATCCCGGCGGGGCACCCCTACGTGCGCCATCTGACCGCACCGACCGGTCCCGATCCCGTGCGCCGGCTCCCCGACCCGGCCCCGGCAGTCGCCGATCCGGCCCCCGGTCAATGGTGGCCGCCGGTCATGCTCGACCCCGGCTGGGTGCGCCGGCACCGCCACGACTTCGATCTCATGCACGTGCATTTCGGCTTCGAATCGGCCGACCCGGAGTCGTTGGCCCGGTGGTGCCGGGAGCTCGACCGCGCCGGGAAACCTCTGGTCCTGACGGTGCACGACCTGGTCAATCCGCACCTGACCGACCAGGCCCGGTACCGGGCGCTGCTCGACGTCCTGGTCCCGCGGGCGGACCGGCTGATCACGCTGACCCCGGGGGCGGCGGCCGAGATCGGGCGACGGTGGGGCCGGCCTGCCGAGGTGGTCCCGCATCCCCATCTGGTCGATCTCGCCTGGACCGCACCGGCACCGTCACCGGCGACCCGGGACGGTGCTCCCGGGTTCGTCGTCGGGGTGAGCGTCAAGGACCTGCGGGCCAACACCGACCCGCTGCCGGTCCTGGTCGCCCTGGCCGCCGCGCTGGACCGGGTTCCCGACCTGACGGTCCGGGTCGACCTGCACCCGGGGGTGCTGACCCGGCCGGACGATCGGGCCCGGGCACTGGCCGCCTTCCTGCGGGACCGGCGGTCGGACCAGCGGTGGTCGGTCTGGACTCACCCCCGGCTGACCGACGAGGAACTGTGGCGGTACCTGCGCTCGCTCGATCTGGTCGTGCTGCCCTACCGGTTCGGCACGCACTCCGGGTGGCTCGAGGCGTGCGTGGACGTGGGCACCGGCGTCCTGGTGCCGGCGACCGGTCACTATGCCGGCCAGCACGGGCATCCGGCGTACGCCCGGTCGGCCGACGGCTCGGTCGATCCGGAGCCGTTCGCGATGCTGGTGGAACAGATCCGCGAACGGCCCGCGCTGGCCACCCCGGTTCGTCCCGACCGCCGGGCCCAGCGGGATCGCATCGCGCGCACCCACGAGCGGATCTACCGGGCCGCGCTGCGCGGCCGTCGGCCATCCGGGTGCTGATCGACCCGGGCGCGGCCGCCCCGGGTTCACCGGGACACCACCGGGGTACTGGCGCGCCAGCGCCGCCGACCGTCGGTCGGTCGGGATCCTCGCTCCCACCATCAGGAGGTGAATCGTTGGGGCTGCAGCGTTCCAACCGGCCCGGATCGCCGTCGTCGACGGTCAAGGTGTTGATCGTGGCGTCGTTGCGCTACCCCATCGGCGAGCCGTTCGCCGGTGGGCTCGAGGCTCACACCTGGTCACTGGCAAGAGGTTTGCGGGCCAGGGGGCATTCGGTCACCGTCGCCGGCCGCCGCGGCGGCGACCCGGCCGTCGTGACGCACGAGATCGAGCCGCTGCCGGCGGTGTCCGACCTGGACCGGGCCGACACCACCGAGCACCCGACGATTCGACGGGCCGAACGCGCGGCCTATGACGAGCTGTTCGACCAGATCCGGGACGGCATGCTGGGCTCGTTCGACGTCATCCACAACAACTCCCTGCATCCGGTGCCGATCGAACGGTCGGGCGCGTTGCCGGCCCCTCTGGTGACCACCCTGCACACCCCGCTCCTGCCGTGGGCCGAGCAGATGCTCGTCGAGGGGCGTCGGCCGGCCCCCACCGGCACGTTCGTGGCCGTCAGCCGGGCGACGGCCGCCCTGTGGCGTCCGGTGGTGCCGGCCCGGGTGGTGCGCAACGGGGTCGACACGACGGTGTGGCGGGCCGGACCGGGCGGTCCCGGGGCGGTGTGGTCGGGACGCATCGTGCCGGAGAAGGCCCCGCACCTGGCCATCGAGCTGGCGCGGGCGGCCGGCGTCGACGTGACCCTGGCCGGTCCGGTCATCGACCGGGACTACTTCGCCCGGGCGATCCGGCCGCGGCTGGGTCCCGGGGTGCGCTACGCCGGGCATCTGGGACAGTCCGATCTTGCGCGGCTGGCCGGACACAGTGGGGTCGCCCTGGTCACACCGGTGTGGAACGAACCGTTCGGGTTGGTCGCGGCCGAGGCCATGGCCTGCGGAACACCGGTGGTCGCGTTCGGCCGCGGCGGCCTGCCGGAGGTCGTCCCGCCGGCGGCCGGGCGCATCCTGCCGGCGGTGTCCGCCGACGGTTTCCGCACGGATCAGCTCGACGTGGCGGTGCGGGCGGTGGCGCAGGCCCGCGCCCTCGACCGGCGGATCGTCCGGCGTCTCGCCGTGGCCCGGCTGGGCGGTGCGGCGATGGTGCGCGGCTACGAGCGGGTCTACGGCGATGCGGTGCGACGATGGTCGAGCTGAGGGTGGCCGGCTCCCGTCCGGGTGGCTCGGGTCGGGTCGACCGGCCGCCCACCATCGGGTACTACGTCCACCACCAGGGTCTCGGTCATCTGCACCGGGCCGGCGCGATCGCGGCGTTCCTGCCCGCGGCCACGACCGTCCTGAGCTCGCTGCCGGCACCGCACCCGCCGATGCCGTGGGTCGGGTTGCCGATGGACGATCTGACCCGGCCGGCCGATCACACCGCGCACGGCACCCTGCACTGGGTTCCCCGGCACGATCAGGGGCTGCGCCGGCGGATGGCTCTGGTGGCGGACTGGATCGACCGGACCGACCCGGATCTGATGGTGGTGGACGTGTCCGTGGAGATCGCGGTGATGAGCCGGCTGATGGGCGTGCCGACCGTGGTCATGGCCATGCCGGGTGACCGTTCCGACCGCGCCCACCGATCGGCCTACGACTCGGCGCACGCGATCCTGGCCCCGTGGGCGGCCGAATTCTCGGCCGATCAGTGGTCGAACCCGTGGCCGGACAAGACGTTCCATGCCGGCGCCATTTCGCGCTACGCCGGTCGGACACCGGTCCGGCCGGTCGCTCGGGAGCGGCCGAGCCGGGTGCTGGTGCTCTGGGGCCGGGGCGGCGAGCCACTGCCGGACGGGTTCCTGGACGCGGCGTCGCGGGCGACTCCGGGGTGGTCCTGGCGCCAGGCCGGGCCGGAGGGCGGGGTGCCTGTGTGGGACCAGCTCGCGTGGGCGGACGTCGTGGTGACGCACGGCGGGCAGAATTCGATCGCCGAGGTCGCGGCGGCCCGCCGACCGGCCGTCGTGATGGCCCAGAGCCGACCGCACGGTGAACAGGCGGCCACCGTCGCCACGCTGCACCGGGCGGGGCTCGCGGTCGGGCTGCACGCGGTTCCCGACCCCGCCCGGTGGCCCGACCTGCTGGCCGGGGCACTGTCCCTGGGCGGTGACCGCTGGGCCCGCTGGGCGCCGGGGAACGCGCCGCGACGGGCCGCGGACTTCCTCCTGGAGACGGCGATCGAGGTCCGGGACGTCGGGACGGCCCGGGAGCCGACCGCATGACGGGAGCGAACGCGCCCGATCGCCCGAGGACCGCCGTCATCACCATTGCGCGGGGCCGGCACCGGCACCTGTTCGGCCAGCAGCGGGGGCTGCGCCTCGGCGGCCGCCGCCCGGACGTGTACGTGGTGGTCGGCATGGGCGACCCGGTCGCCGCGGCGAGCGGGGCCGCCGGACCCCTGGCCGGGACCGGCTGCGAGGTGCGCGGTGTCGACCTCGTCGACGGCGCCGGCGACGGTCGCCTCCCCCTGGCCGCCGCGCGGAACGCGGGCGCCCGCGCGGCCCTGGCCGCCGGGGCCGACGTGCTGATCTTCCTCGACGTCGACTGCGTGCCCGGTCCGGGGCTGGTCGAGTCGTACACGGCGGCCGTGGCCGGCGAAGACGCGCCCGCCCTGCACTGCGGGGTGGTCCAGTACCTGGCGCCGGAGGTCGACGCCACCGCGGTGCACCCGGCCGACCTGCGGGGACGGGTACCCAACGGCCGCCCGCGACCCGGTCCGGGACGGTCCGTCCCGTCGGACGACTGGCACCTGTTCTGGTCGCTGTCCTTCGCCGTGTCCGCCGCCACCTGGCGCCTTCTCGGCGGGTTCTGCGAGGAGTACCGCGGGTACGGCGCCGAGGACACCGACCTGTCGTATCTGGCGTTCCGGCAGGGCATCAACCTGCGCTGGATCGGGGGCGCGGATGCGTTCCACCAGTACCACCCGTCACCGTCCCCGCCGACCCAGCACCTGCCCGACATCGTGCGCAACGCGGGCGTCTTCCACCACCGGTGGGGATTCTGGCCCATGCAGGGGTGGCTGACCGCGTTCGCCGACCTGGGACTGGCCCGCTACGACGCCGACCGGGACGCCTGGAGTCTCGTCGCGACCGGGTCCGGATCCGGCGTCGCGGGCGGCACCGGATGACCGCGCGGCCCGAGGTCTCGATCGTCATTCCCTATTTCGACGACCAGGACCGGCTGACCCTGCTGCTGCGGGCGTTGGCCCAGCAGACCGGCGGGGTGGGGTTCGAGGTGGTGGTCGCCGACGACGGCTCCCCCCGGCCCCCGCGGATCCCGCCGGGTCTGGGGTTCACGTGCACGGTGGCCCGCCAGCCCGATGCCGGGTTCCGGGCGGCCGCCGCCCGCAACCTCGGCGCGGAGCGGGCGACGGGGGAATTGGTGCTGTTCCTCGACGGGGACACCATGCCCACCGCCGGTTACGTCGCCGCGATGACCGCCCGGTTGGGGTCGGTCGACGACGGGTACGGGGCCCTGGTCGTCGGGCGGCGCCGGCACGCCGCCCGGTCCGGGGTCGGTGCCGGCGACGCGCTGCGCTTCCTGCGGGACGGGGTCGCGAGCGACCCGACCGGACCGCGCCACCCGGGAATCACCGTCCTGCCCGATCCGGGCTGGCTCCGGGCCGGGTACGCCCGGACCGCCGATCTGGCCGCCGCGGGCGACGAGGACTTCCGGTTGATCATCTCCGCGGTGCTCGGCGTGGACCGGCGGCTCTGGCTGGCCACCGGCGGCTTCGACGAGTCGTTCGTGGGGTACGGCGGCGAGGACTGGGACCTGGCCTGGCGGAGCCGGGTGGCCGGCGCCGGGTGGGCGTACGAACCCGCCGCCGTGGCCTGGCACGACGGGCCGGACGCGGCCGGCCGGAACCGGCCGGCGGCGGTGAAGAACGCAGAAAGCATCCGGTTGGCCAGGACCGTCCCGTTGCCGTCGGTCCGCGGCCGCGGCCTGATCTTCGCGCAGCCCGACATCGTGGTCCGCTACACCGGCCCGACGACCGGCACCGCCGCCGATGCGGCGGTCGTGGCGTGCGTCGCCGGGCTGCTGGCCGGCTCGGACGCCGGGGTGTGGTTCGAGAGACCCCGCGACCCGCTGCCGCCGTTGCTCGCCGACGACCCGCGGGTGCACGCCGGACCGGTTCCGGTCGAGATCACCGGCCGGGCCCGGTGGGTCGTGACGGTGCACCGGCCGGTTCGGCTGGCGGAGCCGCTCGCCGTCGCCTGCGCGGCCGGCGAGTGCGAGGTTCCGGAGTGGATGCAGATCCATCACACCCGGTCCCGCAACCGGGACGCCCCGATGCCCGGCCGGACCCCGCCCGGTCTCGAGCCGATTCCCGAGGACGTCGGCCTGGAGCGCTGGTGGGGTGGATGGTGACGCGCGCCGGTCAGGCGGCCAGCCGGGTGGCGGCCAGCCGGCGGTACCGGTCCGCGGCGTCGGGCGGCAGGGCCCCGCGCCGGACCAGCTCCAGCACGCACCGCAACGCCAATCCGGCGCTGCCGTACACCACGTCGGCGATCAGGGCCAGCCGGGCGAGCTGACCGTCATCGCAGTCGGCCGCCCGCACCGGGTCCCGGACGTACAACACGTCGGCCTCGACCAGCTGCCGGGCCGCCCGTTCCAGCGGGTCGGCCCAGACCACCGGGGCGAGCGGCCAGGTCCGGGTGGTCACGAACTGGTGGGGCACGAAGCCCTGCCGGCGCAGTTCCAGGTCGACCTCGGCGAAGGTCGGCTGATCCCGGTACAGGCGGTGGAACCCGACTTCGGTCTGCACGGCCACCGCTCGTCGCAGGGACTCGCGCCCCGCGCGCAGGACGGCCAGCTCGCCACCCTGGATGTCGATCTTCAGGTAGTCGACCGAGTCGATCTCGGCGATGTCGTCCAACCGGTGGGTGTCGACCGGCTGCCGGTCGACCACCCGGGCCAGCGCGGGAAAGTCGATCAGCAGGTCCAGCTGGGACTGGTCCGGCTCGAGCAGGCTGGCGAAACCCGAGGTGGCACACAGGTGCAGCGTGTGCCGATGCCCGTCGCCGACCGCGTAGGGCAGGTACCGCTCCCCCGGGCCGGCCCGCCGGCGCAGTTCCGCCAGGGCCCCGGGCTGCGGCTCGAACCCGGTGACGCGGCCCCAGCCGCCGTCCAGCAGCGGCCGGTACGGAGGGTCGCCGTCGATCGGGTTGGCCCCCACGTCCACGATCTCCACCACCGGTTCGGATGCCGGTCCCGACGGTTCGGCCGACCAGGCCGGAGCCAGCAGATCGGCGACGCTCCGGTCGATCTCGGGGCGGTGCGGGCCGCCGTCCCCGGCCGGACCGTGACGGGTGACCGATCGGTCGGCACGCTCCGGACCGGTCGTCCGCCGGGCACCGGGAGGGGAATCGGTCACGCCGGCACGGTACCCAGCCGGCGCCGGGCCAATCGGCCAGCGGTCGGTCCGGCGTCTGGTCGACCGGCTGGGTCGTCCGGCTGGGTCGTCCGGGACGGCCGGCGGGACGGGGTCAGTGGCCGGCGGCGTCGGCGGTGTCGGCACCCTCGGCCGGATCCGTGGCGGCCTCCGGTGGCGTCGGGTCCGGCGGCAGGTCGGCCGCGTCGGGATCGGCGCCCTCGGCCGGCGCCCGGCGGCCCGCCATCGCCTCCTGGCTGCGCGGGGTGGGAGACGTTTCCTGACTCATCGAGTCCTCCTTGAGGTGTCGTTCCGGTAGGTCGTGCCTGCCGTGTGCTCCCGGACGGGGCCGGCGGACCGGTCAGAGAACCGGACGTCCGCCGGTGACCGCGATCCGGGCGCCCGAGATGGAGGACGCCTCGTCGGAGGCCAGCAGCACGTACACCGGCGCCAACTCGGCGGGCTGGCCCGGGCGGCCCACGGGCGTGTCCTGGCCGAAAGTCTCGACCTTCTCCGGCGGCATGGTGGACGGGATCAACGGTGTCCACACCGGTCCCGGCGCCACGCTGTTGACCCGGATGCCCCGCTCGCCCAGGAGCCCGGCCAGGCTGGCCGAGAGGTTCGCGACGGCCGCCTTGGTGGCCGCGTACGGGGCCAGCGTCGGCGAGGGCATGTCGGAGTTCACCGACGAACTGCCGATCACCGACGCCCCCGGCCCCAGGTGCGGCAACGCCGCCTTGACCAGGTAGAACATCGCCGAGACGTTGGTCGCGAAGGTGTGCTCCCATTCCTGGTCCGAGATCTCCTCCAGCGATTCGTGGCTCATCTGGTAGGCGGCGTTGCTCACCAGGATGTCCAGCCGGCCGAACTCGGCGATCGCCCGATCGACGATGTCGCGGCAGTGCTGGGCCTGAGAGACGTCGCCCGCGACGAGCACCGCCCGGCGGCCGGCCTCGCGAACCAGGCGGGCCGTGTCCTGCGCGTCCCCGTCCTCGCTCAGGTAGGAGATCACCACATCGGCACCTTCCCGGGCGTAGGCGATGGCCACCGCCCGGCCGATGCCGCTGTCGCCGCCGGTGATCACGGCAACCTTGTCGAGCAGCCGGCCGTGCCCGGTGTAGGACTCCTCGCCGCAGTCGGGGACGGGGGTCATCGCGGACTGGATGCCCGGCGGTTCCTGCTGCTGGGCGGGCTGACTCGCCGGTGGCGTCACGTCCTCCCCTTTCGCCTGGTCGTCATCGAGCACGGTGCCGCGGTGCGCGGCCACCGATGGTCGGTTCCGCGGCGACGGCGTCGCCAAACGGTCCGGGTGCCAGGCGATGGGTGGTGCCCGTGCCCTCCGGGGTGCCCTGGCCGGGGCCCGGGGTGGCTGATCCGGGTCGGGCGACCGGCCTGGCATGCGGGACGACCCGTCTCACCCACCGGGTACGGTCGATGACAGCCGGTGGCGACGGCCGCCCCCGCCGGGATGAAAACAGGTTGTTTCGGATCGGTTTCTCCGCCTCCAAAGGCGCCATCACTCCGGTATCGCTAAGAACCTGCCCACCCGAGCCGACCGCCCGGAGAGACGTGACTCGACCCATCAGAGTGCTGCCCGAGCAGCCGGCCCCCGCCGGTCGCCTGTTCGCCCTGTCCGACGACCGCGTCGGGATCACCGCGCACCTGGCCGCGGTGGACGACTGCCTGGGCTCGACCATGGAGGCGCTGAGCCGCCGCTGGGCCGACCTGGTCGACGGGCAGGGCACCGACGTGCTCGGCGACGCCGACCTGCCCCAGCTGCTCGGCGCGCTGCTGGCCAGCGGCGGCAAGCGGATCCGCCCGACCATGAGCTACCTGGGCTGGGCGGCCGGTGGCGGCCCCGGCGCGGACGAGCGCCGGCAGATCGTGACGGTCGGCGCCGCCCTGGAGCTGCTCCATCTGTTCGCCCTGGTCCACGACGACGTCATGGACGAGTCCGATTCCCGCCGGGGGGTCCCCACGGTGCACCGGCAGGCCGGGGACCGGCACGCCGCGGCCGGCGCCGGCGGCCGCCCGGAGCTGTTCGGGACGAGCATCGCCATCCTGGCCGGCGATCTGGCGCTGGCCGAGGCCGAGGGGCTGATCGCGGAGACCGATCCGGTCATCCGGCGTCTCTGGCGGCACCTGGTCGTCGAGCTGGTCGTCGGCCAGCGTCAGGACCTGACCGGCACCGCCGCCCGCCGGCGGGACCTGCCGTTCGCCCGGTCCGTCGCCATCCTCAAGTCCGGCTGCTACACCGTCCAGCGGCCGCTGGAGCTGGGCGCGGCGGCCGCGTCCGCCCCGGACGGGGTGCGGGAGCGGTTGAGCCGGTACGGCGAGCACCTGGGCGAGGCGTTCGCGTTGCGCGACGACGTCCTGGGCGTCTGGGGCGATCCCGACCGGACCGGCAAGCCGGCCGGCGACGACCTGATCTGCGGCAAGCCGACCGTGCTGCTGTCGATCGCCACCGAGTGCACGCGCACCCCGGCCGCCCGCCGGGCGCTCGACCTGGTCGGGACGCCGGCGTTCGGGCCCGACGAGCTGACCCTGCTGCTGGCCGAGCTGTCGTCCAACGGCACCCGCAGCCGGGTCGAGGGGATGATCGCGGATTCGGTCGGCGCGGCGCTGGCCGCGCTGGACGACCCGGCCCTGGATCCCGACGTCGCCGACGAGCTGCGGCAGCTGGCCCACACGATCGCGTGGCGCGAGCGATGAGCCGCATCGTCATCGTCGGCGCGGGGCTGGCCGGCCTCGCCGCCGGCTGCCATCTCGCGGGCCGCAGCCACGAGGTCGTCATCACCGAACGGGCCGCGCTGCCGGGCGGCCGCGCCGGTCGCGAGGAATCGGCTGGCTTCGTCTTCGACACCGGCCCGTCGGTCCTGACCATGCCCCAGCTGATCGACGACACCCTCGGCGCCGCCGGGGTGCGGATGAGCGACGTGCTGACCCTGCGCCGGTTGGATCCGGCCTACCGGGCGGTCTACGCCGACGGCAGCACCCTGCGGGTGCGGGCCGACACCGCGGCCATGCGCGCCGAGATCGCCCGGGCGTCCGGTCCGGCCGACGCGGCCGCCTACGACCGGTTCGTCGACTGGCTGGGCGAGCTGTACGACGCCGAATGGTCCCGGTTCATCGACCGCAACTTCGACCGGGCGCTGGACCTGGTGTCCTCCCCCCGGGCCGCCGCCCGGCTGCTGCGGCTGGGGGCCTTCGGCCGGCTGGGCCCGGCGGTGCGGCGCCGCTTCGCCGACCCGCGGCTGCACCGCCTGTTCAGCTTCCAGGCGCTCTACGCGGGCCTGGCTCCCGACGCCGCGCTGGCCCTCTACGCGGTCATCACCTACATGGACACCGTGGAAGGGGTGTGGTACCCCGACGGCGGCATGCACGCCGTGCCGACCGCCCTCGCCGCCGCCTGCGAGAAGGCGGGCGGCCAGCTGCGGTACGGCACCGAGGTCACCGAGATCCTCCGGCGGACCGACACCGGGGCGGTGGCCGGCGTGCGGTTGGCCGACGGCGGGCGGGAGCGGGCGGACGCGGTGGTGCTCACCCCCGACCTGCCGGTCGCCTACCAGCGGCTGCTGCCCGAGCTGCGCCCGCCACGGGCCGTCCGGTCGGGCACCTACTCGCCGTCGGCCGTCGTCTGGCACGTCGGCGTGCGGGGACCGCTGAACGATGACATCGCCCACCACAACATTCATTTCGGGCAGGAATGGGAGTCGTCGTTCGACGCCCTGCTGAACCGTGGCCGGCTGATGCCGGACCCGTCGCGCCTGGTCACGGTGCCGAGCCGGTCCGATCCGCAGGCGGCGCCACCCGGTGGCTCGACCCTGTTCGTGCTGGAGCCGGTGCCGAACCTGACCGCCGACATCGACTGGTCCGCGCAGTCCGGGCCGATGCGGGAGCGGCTGCTGCACTTCCTGGACGGCGCCGGGTATCCCACCGACGTCGTGGCCGAACAGCTGGTGACCCCGCTGGACTGGGAGCGTCAGGGCATGCACCTGGGCACCCCGTTCGCGCTGGCCCACTCGTTCCCGCAGACCGGCCCCTTCCGGCCGCCGAACGTCGAGAAGCGTGTTCCCGGCGTGTTCTTCGCCGGATCGGGCACGGTGCCGGGAGTCGGCGTGCCGATGGTGCTGATCTCGGGAAAGCTGGCCGCGGACCGGGTCGGCGGGTACCTGGGCGGCGGTCCGGGATGACCCTGGCCGTCGACGAGGGCGTGCTGGAGGCCGGCTACGCCCGGTGCGCCGAGATCACCCGCCGCAACGGCACCACCTACTACTGGGGCACCCAGCTGCTGCCGAAACGGCGTCGCCGGCACGTCCACGCCGTCTACGCCCTGTGCCGGCTGGCCGACGACATCGTGGACGACCAGGCGGTCACCACCGGCCGGACCCCGGCCGAGATCGGGGCCCGGCTGGACGCCTTCGCGGCCGACTTCCGGGCGGCGGTCGACTCCGGCACCACCGACCCGGTGCTGGCCGCGGCCGCCCACACGGTCCGGACCGTCGGCATCCCGCAGGAGTGTTTCGACCGGTTCTTCGGGGCGATGGCGATGGACCTCACGACGACCCGGTACGAGACCTGGGACGACCTGCTCGGGTACATGGAGGGGTCGGCGGCGGTCATCGGCGAGATGATGTTGCCGGTGCTGCAGCCGCGCGGCCCGGAGGCGGTCGCGCCGGCGCGGGCCCTTGGCTTCGCCTTCCAGTACACCAACTTCCTGCGGGACGTGGCCGAGGATCTCGACCGCGGGCGGGTCTACCTGCCGCAGGACGAGCTGCGCCGCTTCGGGGTGCGGCCGGTCGATCTGGGCAGCCGCCGGGTGACGCCCCAGTGGCGGGCCTTCATGGCCCATGAGATCGAGCGCGCGCGGGGGCTCTACCGGGAGGCCGACCGGGGTTTGGCCTGGCTGCCGGGCCGCTCGGCCCGCTGCGTGGCCACCGCCCGCGTGCTCTACTCGCAGATCCTGGACCGGATCGAGGCGGCCGACTACGACGTCTTCTCGGTGCGGGCCCGGGTTCCCACCTGGCGCAAGGCCGGGACCGCGGCCCGGATCCTGATCACCGGACCCTGACCGGCGTCCGGGCCCCGGCCGTTCCGGGACCGACCCCGGCCGTCCCGGGACCGAACCCGGGCGGGGCCGGACCCGGGCCCGACCCCGCCCCCGGTCACACGGCCAGCCGGCGGAGCGTCCGGACCGCGCCGACCCGCGAGGACGTCGGGACCGACCACAGGTCGTGGCCCCGGGTGCCCCACCCCTCGAGCAGTGCGTTGGCGGCCAGCCAGCCGGTGGTCGCGGCCCGCTCCATCAGCGCGACGGGCAAATCGCACCGCACCCCGTCGCCGGCCAGCACCAGGCGCGGGTCGTCCGTGCGCACCCCGGGCCGGTGCCGGCGCTCACCGGGCCGGAAGGACGGGCAGTCGTCCGAGACGAGCCACTCGTCGGCCAGTGCCGTGGCCCCGCGGGTCTCGGGGAACACCGCGGCCAGCTCGGCCCGGAGCGCCTCCCGCAGCGCCCGCTCGGTCCACGACTCGTCGATCGCGTAGGCGTGCACCTCCACCACCGATCCGCCGTTGGTCGCGGCCCAGCGTCGCGCGCCCGCCTCGTACCGTTCCAGGACCGAGATGTTGTCCAGCAGCTCGAACCCGCCGGTGCCGACGAAGGCCGGGCGGTCGGCCTGGACGGGCCGATCCAGCCAGAGCCGCCAGACCACGAACCGCGGGGCGTTGCCGGTGCGGGCCAGCGACTCCCGCCACCCGCCGGCCGGCAGGCCGGCGGCCTCGGCCACCAGCGCCCGGGTGCCGCGGGGATCGGCGGCCAGCACCACGGCGTCCACCTCGACCCGCTCGTCGCCGACCGTGGCCCGCACCCCCGGGCCGGCGCCGAAGTCGAGATCGCCGACCCGCACGCCGGTCCGGACGTCGACCCCGCCGCCGAGCAGGTGCCGCTGCAGCGGATCCCAGAACGTCGTACCGAAGTCGTCGGTCGCGACGTCGAACAGCAGCCCCTCGGACGAGCCGACGAAGTACAGGTGGAACATCGCCAGCAGCTCGCCCGCGGCGTACTCGCTCGGATCGGCGAAGAAGCTGCGGGTGAACACCTCCAGGGCGAGATGCCGCACGGCCGGCGGGAACCGGAGCTCGTCCAGGAACTCCTCGGCGCTGATCGCGTCGTGGTCGTCGAAGGACCGGGGGAAGTCGAGGTCGAGCATGCCGGAGGAGGCGGCGATGTCGGCCTTGACCAGCGCCCGGGCGCCGAAGTTGGGGCTGCGCAGCGCGTACCAGAACAGGTTCAGCGGCGGGGTCCGCGGCACGCGGGCGAACGAGTCCGTCGCCCCGTCGGCCATCACCACCGGGTAGTCGGGCAGCGGCGTGAGGCCGGCCAGGTCCGGATCCACCCGGCGCAGCAGCGCCCGCAGGTTGTAGTACTGGCGGAAGAAGGCGTGGAAGCCCCGGCTCATCGTGACCTGGTCGGTTCCGTGGGTCACCGGCCAGGACCGGACCCGGCCGCCGAGTTGCGGGTGCTGCTCGGCCAGCACCACCCGGACCCCGCGCTCGGCCAGCCCCACCGCCGCGGCGATGCCGGCGATTCCGCCGCCGGCGACCAGGACCCGGGGGGCCGGTCCCGGCACCCGGGCGGTCCCGGTCCCGGCCGGATGCCGGACCGCCATCCGGTCCCGGCCCGGCCGCCACCGGCCGCGTCCGTCCTGCCGCGTCATGCCGCCTCCCTCTCGTCCCGCCCGGCGGCCGCGGTGCGGCCCAACCGGGTCCAGGCCACCAGCGTCAGGGTGACCAAACCGAATCCGAAGCCCAGATCCTCGATGGGCGCGTAGGCCAGGCGGATCCCCAGGATCACGTCCGGGTCGTACTGCACGATGCCCAGGCCGGTGAGGATGCCGTTGACGATCAGCTGGAAGAACACCACGATCGCGTAACTGGCCCAGAACAGCCGGGTCCGCAGCAGGCCGGTGCGCACGACGACCAGGTCCATCAGGACGGCCACCACGATCGCCACCAGCGCGCCGGCGGTGTAGGCGCCGATCATCGCCGGGCCTCCAGGTCGGCGGCCGCGCCGTCCGCCCAGGCCGGCCGGAGCCGGCGGACCGTTTCGAAGGTCAGCAGCGCGCAGATCGGCACCACGAGGAAGAACATCAGCTCCTCCAGGGGCAGGATGCCGATGAACACCCCGGTCACGTACTGCTCGTCGAACCACCACCAGCCCGCCGCGGTGGCCAGGTAGTCCCACAGCACGAAGACCGCGGCGACGGGCAGGATGGCTGCGGCCGCGCGCCGCCACCGGCCGTACACCCGGGCCTTGAAGACGATCTCGAGCGGGGCGGTCAGCACCAGGCAGGCCAGCAGCACCGACAGGTAGGTCAGATGGTGCACAGCAAATCCTCCGAAGGGGTCACGTGCGGGTCCGGAACTCCAGGATGAGGGGTCCGCGAGGGGTCAGGGTGAGGACCCCGGCCGGCCGCGGGTCACCGCCCACCCGGCGCAGCCGCCCGCCGGCGAAGCCCCGGGTGGCGGTCTGCACCATCGAGGTGGCCAAGGCCGCGCCCAGGCAGGTGCGCTCGCCCGCCCCGAACGGCAGGTACCCCCAGGCCGGGATGGGCTGCTCGAACCGTTCCGGGCGGAACCGGTCGGGCTCGGGCCACAGGGCCGGGTCCCGGTGGGTCAGGTAGGGGCTGTAGAGCACGAGCCGGCCGGCCGGCACCGGCAGCCCGTCGAACTCGACGTCCCTGGTCGTCACCCGGCTGCCGATCCAACCCGCCGGATAGAGCCGCAGGGTCTCCCGGACCAGCGCCCCGGTGCGCCCGGCGGCATCGGCGGCGGGATCGTTGAGATCGGGCCGGGCGGCCAGTTCCCACAGCGAGAAGGCCAGGGTGTGCGCGGTCGTGTCGTACCCGGCGGCCAGCGCGACCATGGCCTCGTCGACGGCGGCGGCCCGCGGCCCGGGCAGGGCGGCGAAGTCCGCGAGCAGCGTGTCCGGCCGCGGCTGCGCCATGGCGGCGGCCAGGGTCCGCCGCATCTGGCGCAGGCGCACCGGACGGGGCAGCAGCGGCGCCGGCAGCGACCGGTCCAGCGGGGCGAGGAAGCGGTCGAGGACGTCGGTCCGGTGGCCGGGCCCGAAGAAGGCCTCCGCCAGCAGCCGCCGCACCACCGCGGCGGCCCAGGCCACCGCGTCGAAGGTGCCCTGCGGACGGCAGCGGGCCACGACGTCGGCGAACCCGGCCGTGAAGAGCCGGGTGACGACCCGGCGGTGGGACGACGGGTTCAGGTCGGCGCGCCGGGCCCGGTGCGCCGGGGATTCCAGCGAGATGACGCCCCCGCGCAGGAACGGCGAGAGCTGGCTCATGCTGCCCCGGCTGCGGAACGTGTCCAGATCGGTCAGGATCATCCGGTTCCAGTCGGGCCGGTAGCCCACCAGCGCCCGCCGCCACAACCGGACCCGGAAGACCGGACCCAGCCGCGCCCCCTCGTCGAGCAGGGCGATCGCGTCCCGGCCCCAGCGCGGCAGGTGGCCGCTGATCCGCGCCCCGGCCGGGCTGGGCGCCCGGTGCGACTCCCCGGGGCCGGGCATGCGGCGGCTCACGTGGCGTAGCTCCGGCCCCGCCAGACCTGGCGCCGGCGCAGCCCCTGAGCGACCACCGGCACCGCGGCCAGCGGCGAGGCCGCGACCGCGAGCGCGGCCGGCCAGTCCCGCCCACCGGTCTTGACCTCCAGCAGCGCCCGCTCGGCGATGCCGAGTACGGCGGCCAGCCGCCACCGCGGCGACACCAGGGCGAGCCCCGGCGGCACCGAGTACGCCAGCAGGTGCCACAACCACGCCGAGACGACCAGCCAGCGGCGGCCGCCGGTCATCGGCAGCAACCCGCGGCCCAGCCCCGCCGCGACCTCGCGCCGGTTCCGGTACATCCGGACCTGGACGGTGGCCCCGCCCAGGGCCAGACCCAGCCGCAGGCCGCGCGCCCGGACCGTGCGCGCGAGGGCGACGTCCTCGATGACCGCGTCCCGCACGGCGTCGAAACCGCCGGCCGCGGCGTAGGCCTCGCGCCGGAACGCCAGCAGGGCGCCGTGCGCCGTGGCCGCCGACCGGATGGGACTGCGCAGCAGCCCGAACGGCAGCCCGCAGAGCAGCACGTCGACGATCAGCGGGGCCAGCAGCCGCTCGCTCCAGGACTGCGTGCGGTGCCGGGGAAAGACCGAGAACACCTGCGCGTCCTGCCGTTCCATCTCGGCCAGCACGGCGGCGGCGGCGTCGGGGGCCAGCCGCACGTCGGCGTCGCAGAACACCAGGGTGCCGGCCCCGCTGGCCTGCGCGAGCTGGGCGCAGGCCCAGGTCTTGCCGGCCCAGCCGTCCGGCCGGGGCCGGCCGGTGATCAGCCGCACGGGCGGCGAGCCGGGATCGGCACGGTCCAGCAGCCGGCGGACGACCGCGGCGGTGTCGTCGGTCGAGCCGTCGTCGAGCAGGACGACCTCGTCGAAGCCGGCGGCGAGCATGGCCGGCAGCGTCTGCGGGATCCGGTCCGCCTCGTCCCGCAGCGGCACCAGCAGAGCCGTGGATCCGGTCGCGGGGCGCGGGTGGCGCCCGGACAGCGTCGGGAACCACCAGGTGTTCACGGCCAGCACGGCGATCTTGGCCGCGAGGAAGCCCAGCACCGGCAGCGCGGCCGGTTCGATCGCGGCCGGCGCCCGGCTCGACCGCCACCCCGTCACCGGGAGATCCGTTCCGACCAACTGCGCACGCCTCGAACTACCTGCCGGAACCCCGGAATCGGATGCGCCGGATCGGCGCCGGACATTTCGCCGTCCAGCCCGGCCAGCCGCTCGGCCAGCACCGGGGCCAACCGGGCGGCGGACGCCACCGGGGTGAGGTCGAGGTAGGCCTCGGGGGCCTGCTGTCCGCGCAGCACGACCCGGGTGGCCACGGCCAGCAGCGGGGCGTCGGTGCGCCGGGCGAACCAGGCCGCCCCCGGGTGCAGCGGGCCCAGCGGCCCGCACGCCCGCAGCTCGCCCTCGGGGAAGACGACCAGGACCCCGCCCGACCGGGGCACGTCGAGCGCGGCCCGGAGCCGGTCCGACCCGACCGCTCCGGCCCAGCCGAACACCCGCCGCGAGCCGATGTTGGCCGGGTCCATCAGGACGCCCACGTCGGAACGGCCGGCCGCGCGCAACGCCGCCTGCGCGACGAAGAAGTCCCACCAGCTGTGATGGTTGGCCGCCCAGACCGCCGGACCGGCCGGCAGGTCGCCGCGCACCCACACCCCGCGCAGGTTCCGGCGGACCAGCTGGTCCAGGCAGAACCCGGCCACGGCAGTCGTTTTGGTCCCCCCGGCGGCCGGTGCGACCGGCGTCCGGGGTCGGCGCGGCTGCGCGTGGGGCGGCGTGGCGTCCGTCGTACCTGACACCTGGCCAACCTACCGACCGGCCCGGCGCCCCTTCACCACGACCGGCCGCCCGGCGGCCGGAACCTCCCGCCCCGCTGGGCGATTGGCGCGCCGGCCGGGCATGTGTGCTGCGCCACAGCGGGCCCGGCGGTCAGCCCCCGACGATGAGTTGCACCAGCACCACCTTGGCGATCATGCCGACGGCGAACAGGGCGGTGAACCCGGCCCCCAGCCGTTCGTCGTCCACCCTGGCGGTGCCGTAGGCCAGGACGGCCGGCTGGCTGATCAGACCGGCGAGCAGTCCGGCCGCCCGCACCGGGCTGGTGCCGAACAGGCGCGCCACCACGACCATCAGCAGGTCGGTCACCGCGACCACCACCACGCCGGTGGCGACGATCCGCAGACCGTCCGCGGTGAACGCCTGAGCGGCGAAGGCCGGTCCGGAGGCCAGCCCGGTGGCGGCCAGGAACAGCAGCAGCCCCAGCTGGCGGATCGTCAGGTTGGCCGAGTTGGGCAGGCCCCAGACGATGCGCCCGGTCCGCTCGATCCGGCCCAGGACCATGCCGACGACCAGCGGTCCGGCAGCGGCGCCCAGGGTCAGGCCACCACCGCCGGGCAGGGGCACGGTGACCAGTCCCAGCAGCAGGCCGGCGGCCAGGCCCAGGCTCAGGCTCAGCGCATCGACCTCGCTGACCCGGCGTTCGGAATCGCCGAGGAAGTGGCCGACGTCGGACATCCGGCGTCGCGGCACCACCACCCGCAGCCGGTCGCCGAGCTCGACGACCAGATCGTCGTGAGCGAGCAGTTCGGTGTCACCGCGCC
Organism: Nakamurella sp.; assembly: GCF_048594475.1. Taxonomy (NCBI): domain Bacteria; kingdom Bacillati; phylum Actinomycetota; class Actinomycetes; order Nakamurellales; family Nakamurellaceae; genus Nakamurella; species Nakamurella sp. The sequence continues at coordinate 21,501 of NZ_JBMDXT010000215.1, forward strand.
GCACCCGGGTGATGATCCCGTCGAACCGGCGCGGGATGTCCAGGCTGCCGACCGTGCGCCCGGCGATCGCCGGATTCGAGATCAGGATGCGCCGGTAGTCGACCTCGGACCGGTCGTGGGCCAGGTGGCGGGCGGCCCGCCGGCCGAGGTAGTCGACCGCGGAGGCCGCCGGGCCGGCGCCGCCGATGATCACCACCCGGTCCCCGGGCAGCAGTTCCTCGTCCTCCCGGACCACCCGGGTGATCCCGTCCCGGCACAGGTAGGAGAAGCGGACGAGATGGTCGGCGAAACCGGGCACGTCGGCGAGCCGGGCCGCCCGCCGCACCTCGACGGTGAAGTCGACCAGCGCCTGGGCCGCGGGCGAGGGCTGGTCCCGGGGAGCCGGCCAGCTCCGGCCCAGGACCGCCGACATCGCCACGATGGTCAGCACCACGCCGAACGGGTAGGTCAGCGCGTACCCGACGGCCGGTTCGGTGCCGCCGGCCCGCGCCGTCGCCGCGGCCAGGGCGGGCGTGCTGGTCAGGGCCCCGGCGAAGGCGCCGCCGCGCACCGCCGCCGTCAGCCCCGCCGCGCTTCCGATGACCGTGACCAGCAGACCGGCCACGATCAGGACCCCGACCGCGCTCACCATTACCGGCAGGTGACGGCGGACCGAGTGGAAGAACACCGACCCGGAGGCCAGGCCGACGGTGTAGACGAACAACGCGAGCCCGAGGGTGCGAACCAGGTCCAGCCCGGTGCCCAGCCGTGGGTCGAGCGCCCCCACGAGCAGCCCGACGAACAGCGCGCCGGCCGGGCCGAGCGTGATCGGGCCGAACCGCACCAGACCCAGCAGAGTGCCGACCGCGACCACCAGCATCAGCGTGAGCAGCGGGCTCGCGGCCAGGATGGCGGTCATGCCCGGCTCCGGGTGGCCGGTCGCCGGGCGTCGTCGCAGGTCATCGGCGGCCCACCTCCTCGTGCCCGAGTGGTCCCCACCCTGCGCCTGCCCCGCCGGGCCCGGGCAGGGCCCGAAGTCCCGATCGGACCCGCCGGGCGCCGGTCCGGGCTACCCCTGACGGGCCTTGAATCGCGGGTTGGCCTTGTTGATCACGTAGATCCGCCCGCGCCGGCGCACCACCTGGGAGCCCGGCCGGTTCTTCAGCGATCGGATCGATGCCTTGACCTTCATCTGTCACCTCCTGCCGGTCGTCGAGGGGGCTTAACAAGAACGGCTCTCATTAGACACGAAGACGCCAGCCGGCGGGTCACGATCGGAGGACGCCCGGGATGTGAACGGCGTCACTGGACACCGGCCGACCCGTCCCTTACGGTAGGGCCATTCTATGGTCCGACCATTGCAGAGAGGATGGCCCGACCGCCGTGCACCGATGCACCCGATCGGCCGCGCCCACCGCGGATTCAGCGCCCGGAGCGCCCCGCCCGAGGTCGCCGCACCAGCCCACCCATCCCACCGCTGCGAGACGTGAGGCGACGACATGACGGACCGAACCGGGCCCCGCCGCCCCGCCCTCCCGGCACCCCGCTCCCCACGAGCCGCCCGATGAGCGCGCCCGCCCTGCCGGCCCCGGTGGCCGAGCGATGGGACTGGCAACTCGCCGGCGCCTGCCGCGGCATGGACGTCGAGGCATTCTTCCTGGCCGCCGGCGAACGCCGGCGGAGCAAGGAGCGCCGCATCGAGGCCGCCAAGCAGACCTGCCGGGAGTGCCCGGTGATCGTCCAGTGCCGGGAGTGGGCCCTGCGCACCCGGGAGCCGTACGGGGTCTGGGGCGGGCTCTCGGAGGAGGATCGGGCCGAGATCCTCGGCGTGGACGACCTGCGCTACCCCGCCCCTCGCCGGACGCCCGCCACCTCGGAGGCCGGCACGTCCGGCTGATCGGCGCGTCGGCCGGCCCGCCCCCGTCCGGCCGTCGCGCCCCCCCCCCCGGGG
>NZ_JBMDXT010000216.1:0-12212 GCF_048594475.1 Nakamurella sp.
CGCGCCGGTCGTCGGGGCGCAGGCGCCGGTCCCGTACCCGGCGGCCGCCGTGACCGCGCCGGAGGTGGCCGGGGCCGCGGCGGAGGTTGCCACGGCCGACCCGGCGCTCGTTCCGGTGGCGGCCGGCGGGCCGGAGCAGGCGGCCAGCAGGCCGATCAGCAGCGCGGCCGCGGCGGCCCCGGTCGTGGTGCGGCGGACCAGGCCCGCCCGGGTCGTCATGGGACGAAGACGCTACCGCCTGCCCGGGACGGCGCGGCCGGCCCGGTCCTCGTGGCCGTGGTCGCGGTCCCGGATCAATAGGGTGGGAGTGATGCCCTCGACCCTGGACTGGCTGCGCTCCCGTGACGACCACGAGCTGGTCGCGCTGTTGCGCGCCCGGCCGGACCTGACGGTGCCCGCGCCCAGTGACCTGACCGTGCTGGCCGGCCGGCTGAACACCGGCCCGTCCGTCTGGCGGGCGATGGAATCGCTCAACGCCTTCCACATCCAGGTGCTGCAGGCGCTGGCCGTGCTGGACGCCGAGAAGCGCGCCGTGCCGCGGTCGGTGCTGGCCGGGTTTCTGGGACCGGAGGTCCCGGCCGACGCGGTGGCCGCCGCCCTGGAGCGGCTGGAGTCGCTGGCCCTGGTCCGGGGGCAGGATCCGGTGGCGATGCCGTCCGCGGTGCTGTCCGTGCTGGGCGGGCTGCCGGCCGGCCTGGCCGCCCCCGGGTCGATGACCGTCGAGCAGGCCGCCGCCGCGCTGGCCGACCTCGACCCGGCCGCCCGCGGGATCGTCGACCGGCTGGCCACCGGGGTGCCGCGCGGTACGACCGACCCGCGCTCCTCCGTCGGCCGGGCGGTCGCCGCCCTGGTGCGGGCGGGCCTGCTGCGCCGGATCGACGTCGACACCGTCGAACTGCCGCGCGAGGTCGCGCTGGCCGCCCGCGGCTCCGCGCCGCTCGGCCCGATCCGGGTGCACCCGCCGACCGACGGGATCACCGACCACGGGACCGCCACGCTCGACGGCACCGCGGCCGGGCAGGCCCTGGCTGCGGTCGACCGGGTCCGCCGGCTGCTGGACCTGATCGGTCAGAACCCGCCGCCGGCGCTGCGATCGGGGGGCCTGGGCATCCGGGAGCTGCGCCGGCTGGCCAAGGCCGGGGGCGCGGACGAGCGGACCACCGCCCTGGACGTCGAGCTGCTCGCCGGCATGGACCTGATCGCCACGGAGCATCCGCGGGATCGGGTGACCGAATCGTGGACGCCGACCGAGGAGGCCGACGCGTTTCTCGACCTGCCCGACGAGGCCGCCTGGGCCGATCTCGCGGCCACCTGGCTCGACCTGCGGCGCAATCCGGCCCGGGCCGGTACCAAGGACGCCGCCGACAAGATCCGCAACGCGCTGTCCCCCGAGCTGTCCTGGATCCGGGGGCCGGTCGATCGCCGGTTCGTCCTGACCATGCTGGCCGAGCTGGCGCCGGGGCAGGGCCTCTCGGCGGCGGGCCTGGACGACCGGATCGCCTGGCGCTCGCCGCTGCGCCCGCCGGATCACCGGCGGGCCGTGCTCGACGCGACCGTCACCGAGGCCACCGCGCTCGGGGTGGTCGCCTTCGGCGGGCTCAGTTCGGCCGGCCGGGCGCTGCTGGCCGATCCGGCGGCCGCGCGCGAGGCGGCCCGGGCGGCGCTGACGGCGGCGCTGCCGGCGCCGGTCGACACGGTGATGGTGCAGGCCGACCTGACCGTCGTGGCGCCCGGCCGGCTGGTGCCCGAGCTGGCCGCCCGGCTGGCCCAGGCGGCCGATCTGGAATCGAGCGGCTCGGCCTCGGTGTACCGCGTCACCCCGCAGTCCGTGCGGCGGGCACTCGACCTCGGCGTGAGCACCGCCGAGCTGCACGCCCTGTTCCGCGAGCACTCCATGACCGGCGTGCCGCAGGCCCTCGAATACCTGATCGACGACGTCGGCCGGCGCTACGGGTCGTTGCGGCTGGGGCAGGCCAGCACCTACCTGCGCAGCGACGACCCGACCCTGATCGACCAGGCGATCGTCCAGGCGGCGTCGCTGGGGCTCGACGTGCGGCGGCTGGCGCCGACCGTCGCCGTCTCCACCGCCGCGCTGCCCGACCTGATGACGAACCTGCGGGCCGGTGGGCTGGTGCCGGCGGCCGAGGACGGCTACGGCGCCCTGCTGGACCTGCGTTCCCGACCGCCCCGGGCCCGCCCGCGATCGCCCCAGCAGCACTGGCGGGAACCGCCGACCGCGACGGTCGACCAGCTCGGTGCGCTCGTCGAGCGGATGCGCAGCGTCGACCGGGCCGCACCCGCGGTCCAGCGGGGCGACGCGCCGATCGGCGACCTGCTCGAGCAACTCCGGTCGGCCGCCCGCGACCGGCGCCCGACCTGGATCGGCTACGCCGACGCGCAGGGCGTGAGCGCCCGCCGCCTCGTCGAGCCCGTCACCGTGACCCCGGGCAAGCTCGTCGCGTTCGACCGCAGCCGCGGGGAGGTACGCAACTTCCCCCTGCACCGCATCACCTCGGTCGCCGCGGCCGAGCCGGACGACCCCGCCGACGCGCCCTCCCCCGAGCCCGCCCCGCCAGTGCGCTGATCGAAGACCACTCCGCGGCCCTGCGGTCGCCGGCGCCGCCGTGGGGGCGACTGTGCGGTCCGGCGAGACACTGCACCGTCGGCGGCGCCGCAGGCCGGGCCCCGCCGTCCTGCGCTGATCAAAAGCCCGAACCCGCGCCCGAAACGTCCCTTTCGGTGGGCCTCTCATCCGCGCACCCGCCCGGCGGCACCCCACTGGCCGGGGCCCCGCCGTCCTGCGCTGATCAAAAGCCCGCAACCGCGCCCGAAACGTCCTTTTCGGTGGGCCTCTCATCCGCGCACCCGCCCGGCGGCACTCCCAGGCCGGGGCCCCGCCGTCCTGCGCTGATCAAGAGCCCGAATCCGCGCCCGAAACGTCCCTTTCGGTGGGACTCTCATCCGCGCACCCGCCCGGCGGCACCCTCTGGGCCGTGAGCGGCGTGAGCGCCTCTTCGCTCACCCGACGGGGTGGCCCGTCACCTGGATCTCCGAGATCGCGTTGTAATCACGGTCTCCCGGCGTGGAGGTCGCGGCGATCGTCAGGGTCAGCACGTCGGCGACCATGCCCAACGGCTGAACCTGCATCTCGGGGGAACCGGCGAGCTCCTGGTGGACCGATGTCCCGTCGGCGCCGGACCAGTCGGCCGCCAGGACCCGGCGGTTCTGCGCGAACCGGTCGACACCGCTGACGGGATCGACCGTCGGCATCGTGCCGGGCTACGCCAGGGCCCACCCGCCACTGGCGGCGAGCCGGATGCGACGACGTGTCGACCCACGGCGCCCAGGAACTGCCGTGCGGTCACGGCAGCCCCAGGCAGACGACCTCGCGATCGGCCCGATGCACCAGCGTGTGCAGGGTGCCGGCCGGGCAGCCGGCGCCGCTGACGGTGCCGGTGAGCACGGCGATCACCCGGAACAGGCCGCGGGCCGGGCTGCCCGCTTCCCGGCACGGGGCCTTGCCGATGTCGTCGGTGTCGCCGGCGTACAGGCACTCCCCGACCCGGGCCACGTAGTTCAGGCACATCACGGCGTCGTCGCGGGTGACCAGGACGACGTCCGACCCCGTCGCGACGCACCGGCCGTCGTCGGCGGTGCGGTCGAAGCGCGCGGCGATGACGAACTCCGCCTCGGGGGCGTCGCACTCGAGCGCGATCACCGTCGTCCCGCCGGCCGAGGCCAGGCAATCACCCGGGTTGAGGTCCACGGCCGATCCGGAACCGGCCGCCCCGGGGGCGGTGGTCAGCAGTCCGGCCAGGACGACCGCCAGGGCGACCAGGCCGAGGCAGGCGACCGCGAGCACGGCGCGGCGGCGCCGGCGGGCGGTGTCCGCCGCGTCCGGCCCGTCCTCCCCGGCGATGGGCCCGTCCGCGCCGACGCGCGCGAACGGATCGACGGCACCGAACCACCCCAGGACGGCCCGCGGCTCGCTGACCGCCGCCCGATCCGGGTCGAGCGAGGACTCGGGTGTCGGCGGCCCCGACCAGGGCACCCGGCCCGGCGTCGAAGCCGGTGCCGGGGCCGGTGACCGGGGTGGTGCACCCGCGCCGACCGATCCGACCGGGCCGACCGGGCGGACCTGCTCCGGCGGCACGCCACCCGGGCCGACCGGCAGCGCGCGCCAGCCGGATCCGGCCCCGCCCGGTCGCCGCTGCATGACGCCAGCGTCCCACGGGCGCGCGGTCCGGCGCTTCCGTCGGGCGGAAGGCGCCCGGCCGGACCGGGGTCACCGTGGTTAGCCTGGCGAACATGGGACAACCAGCGCTTCGCCGCCTCGGCCGATCCGGCCTCGCCGTGTCCGCCACCGGCCTCGGCTGCAACAACCTCGGCCGGCCGAACACCGCCACCGAGAGCCCCGAGGGGGTCAGGGCCCTCATCGACGCCGCCCTGGACGCCGGTGTCACCCTCTTCGACGTCGCCGACATCTACGGCACGCCGCAGGGCCGCAGTGAGGAACTGCTCGGCGCCGCGCTGGGCGCCCGGCGCGCGGATGTGATCGTGGCGACCAAGTTCGGCATGGAGATGCACGGGGCCGACGGGCCGGACTTCGCGGCCCGCGGGTCCCGCTGGTACGTGCGGCGCGCGGTGGAGAACTCGCTGCGCCGGCTGCAGACCGACTGGATCGACCTCTACCAGCTGCACCAGCCGGACCCGGCGACGCCGATCGAGGAGACCCTCGCCGCACTCGACGAGCTGGTCGCCGACGGCAAGGTCCGGTACATCGGTCATTCGAACTTCGCCGGCTGGCAGGTGGCCGACGCCGCCTGGCGCGCGCGGGTCGACCACCGCACCCCGTTCATCTCGGCGCAGAACGAGTATTCGCTGCTCAACCGGAGTCTCGAGGCCGAGGTGCTGCCGGCGGCCCGCGAGTTCGGACTCGGCGTCCTGCCGTTCTACCCGTTGGCCAACGGCCTGCTCTCCGGCAAGTACACCCGCGGAGACGCACCCGCCGGAAGCCGGTTGCAGGCGATCAAGCCGCAGCTGCTGCAGACCGCCCCCTGGGACAGGCTGGCCCGGTTGCAGGCGTTCGCCGACGAGCGCGGCGTCACCATGCTGCAGGTCGCGTTCGGCTGGCTGCTGGCCCAGGAGCCCGTGGCGGCGGTGATCGCCGGGGCGACCACGCCCGAGCAGATCCGGGCCAACGCCGAGGCGGCCACCGCCTGGACCCCCACCGTCGAGGATCTCGCCGCGATCGACGAGATCTTCCCCGGGCCGGCCTGACGAGCCGCGTGACGCCCGCCGCGCTGGCCTGACGCGCCGGGTCTCCCCCGCCCGCCGGGCCTTCCCCGCCCGTCGGGCCTTCCCCGCCAGCCGGGTCCCGCCCGGCCCGGCCGGTCGACTTGCCGGTCTGCGCCGCGGATCGCGCCGATTCCGGGCTCAAACCGGCAAGTCGGCGCGCGGGGGGCGGGCAGGTCAGCCGGTGGCCGGCCCGAGGTCCAGAACGGTCAGCACCGGCTCGCCCGCCTCGTCCGATTCGGCCAGATCGACCTCGACCGCCAGACCCCAGTCGCGGTCACCGGCCGGATCGTCGAAGATCTGCCGCACGTGCCACTTCTCGGGCATCCGCCGAACCAGGAGGAAGGCCGTCGACCGGGCGTCCGGCCCGATGCCCAGCGCGTCGTACTCGTCCCAGTAGGGGCGCATCGCCGCGTCCCACGCGTCGGCGCGCCAGCCCTGCGCGCCGTGCAGCTCGCCCAGCGCGGCATAGTCCTCGCGGGCGAGCAGCTCGATCCGGCGGAACAGCGCGTTGCGCACCATGACGGTGAAACCCCGCTCGTTGGCACTGATCCCGCGGGCGGCCAGCGGCGGCCGGACCTCCCCCGAGCTGCCCGGCAGGACCAGCTCGTCGGCATCCGGATGGGCCAGCGCCTCCCACTCGTCGAGCAGGCTGGAGTCCACCCCGCGGACGAGTTCGCCGAGCCAGGAGGTGATGTCGGTCAGCTCCTCCGTCCGGGCGGACGGTGGGACAGTGCGGCGCAGGGCCCGGTACGCGTCGGCGAGGTAGCGCAGCACCACCCCCTCCGAGCGGGTCAGTCCGTAGAAGGCGACGTACTCGGAGAACGTCATGGCCCGCTCGTACATATCCCGGACAACCGACTTCGGCTCCGGCTGGTACTCGGCGATCCACGGGTGGCCCTTGCGGTAGGACTCGTAGGCGACCTCGACCAGATCGGCGAGCGGCTTGGGATAGTCGACGTCCTCCAGCAGCTCCATCCGCTCCTCGTACTCGATGCCGTCGGCCTTCATCGCGGCGACCGCCTCGCCGCGCGCCTTGAACCGCTGCGCCGACAGCACCGGGAACGGTCCGTCCAGGGTGGCCTCGATCAACGACACCGCATCCAGCGCATAGGTGTCCGACTCGACATCCAGGATGTCCAGGGCAGCCAGGGCCAGTGGCGAAAGCGGTTGATCGAGCGCGAAATCCAACTGCAGGTCGGTGGTCAAACGGTAGCGGCGGCCGGTCTCGTCCGGCTGGTCCAGCCGCTCGACGACCCCGGCGGCGATGAGGCCTTTGGCGATTGCGATGGCCCGCACCGCGTGTCGCAGCTGCCGGGGGCGCGGCTCGTGGCTGCCCTCGAGCAGCGCCCGCATGTGCTCGAAGGCATTGCCGGGCCGCGACACCACGCCGAGCACCATCGCGTGCGACACCCGGAAGTGGGAGGTCAGCGGCTCGGGCTGGGCGACCACGAGCTTGTCGAACGTGGTCTCCGACCAGTTGACGAAGCCCTCGGGCGGCTTGCGGCGCACCACTTTCCGCTTCTTGGCCGGGTCGTCCCCGGCCTTGGCCACGGCCCGTTCGTTCTCGATCACGTGCTCGGGCGCCAGCACGACGACGTCACCGGCGACATCGAAGCCGGCCCGGCCGGCCCGGCCGGCAATCTGGTGGAACTCCCGAGCGGACAGCAGGCGGGTGCGCCGCCCGTCGTACTTGCTCAACGACGTGAACAGCACGGTGCGGATGGGCACGTTGATGCCGACGCCGAGGGTGTCGGTGCCGCAGATGACCTTGAGCAGGCCGGACTGGGCGAGCTTTTCCACCAGCCGCCGGTACTTGGGCAGCATCCCGGCGTGGTGCACTCCGATGCCGTGCCGGACGAGCCGGGACAGCGCCCGGCCGAACCCCGGGGAGAAGCGGAATTCCCCGATCACCTCGGCGATCTCGTCCCGTTCCGCCCGGGACGCGACCGCGATGCTGGACAGCGCCTGGGCTCGTTCCAGCGCGGCGGCCTGGGTGAAGTGCACGATGTAGACCGGCGCCCGCTTGGTCTCCAGCAGGTCCTGCAGCGTCTCGGTGAGCGGAACCAGCGTGTAGGAGTAGTGCAACGGCACCGGCCGGGGCACGTCGGTGATGACGGCGGTGTGCCGGCCGGTGCGCCTGGTCAGGTCGTCGGCGAAGAAGCGGACGTCGCCCAGGGTGGCGGACATCAGCACGAACTGGGCGCGGGACAGCTCCAGCAGCGGCACCTGCCAGGCCCAACCGCGCTGCGGGTCGCCGTAGTAGTGGAACTCGTCCATCACCACGACCCCGGCGTCGGCGGCCGCGCCGCCGCGCAGCGCAACCGAGGCCAGGATCTCCGCGGTGCAGCAGATGATCGGGGCGGCCGCGTTGACCGCCGAGTCGCCGGTGATCATGCCGACCGCCGACGGGCCGAAGATGTCGACCAGGTCGAAGAACTTCTCCGAGACCAGCGCCTTGATCGGCGCCGTGTAGTAGGCCCGCCGGCCGGTGGCGAGCCCGTTGAACAGCGCGGCGGTGGCGACCAGGCTCTTGCCGGACCCGGTCGGGGTGCCCAGGATGACGTTGGAATCGGCGACGATCTCCAGGAGTGACTCCTCCTGGTGGGTGTAAAGCGGCAGCCCGCGCGCCGCGGCCCAGGTCGCGAACACGTCGAACAGCTGGTCGGGGTCGGCACCGGGCGGCGGTTCCAGCAGAGCCGCCGCCCCCGGAGCGGAGGCGGCGGCTCGGGACATGACGTTCAGCTAACCACGAGCGGCGACGGCCGGGGCGGCCGTCCGGGCCGGGGGCGAGCCGGACGCTCGCCACAGCACCACGGCCATCACGATCAGCCAGAGGCACCACAGGACGTAGCCGGCGAAGTTGCTCAGGCTCGCGACGCCGACCCCGACCGGGATGAGAACCCCGGTCGCGATCAGGGCGGCCGAGGCGTAGCCCAGAATCCGCACCCAGACCGGCGCCGCGACGGCCCCGACGACCAGCACGGTGAAGGTCGCGGTCAGCGCGTAGCCGATGGTCTCGCCGACGATGGTGCCCAACCAGAAGTGCAGCGCTTCGAATCGCTGCTCGGCGTCCCCGGCCGTCGCGGGGTGCAGGGCGTCCGCGCTGACGCCGGGGATCAACAGCACCCAGCGGGAAAGCCCGACGACCTGCACCACGGCGGCCGCGACGCCGACGATCGCGATCGTCCGGCCGAGTGAACCGCCGGTGAGCCGCCCGAGCAGAATCCCGGCCGGCGCCAGCAACGCGGCGCTGACGGTCAGCACGAGGAACCAGGTGGTGACGCCGGACTGGTGTTCCCGGAAGGACGCGAGGATCTGCGCCGCCGGGTGCTTGAGCACGGCCGGGTAGTCGAAAATCGATCCCAGGGCGGTGAATCCGGCGATGGCCAGGGCGGCGGCCGTGGCCAGGAGTCCGGCGACGGTACGCCGAGCGGTGCGGTCGGACATGACGGTCCTTTCGAGTCGGGGGGATTCAGGCGGAGATGCGGGCGGTGGCTTGGTCGGCGTACCAGCGAAAGGTGATGGCCAGCGCGGACTCCAGCGGGGTGGCCGGCTCGCCGAAGGTGCTGCGGAACGCGGAGTCGTCGACCACCCACCGATCGGTGAACTGGTACAGGGTGTGCAGGTACTCGCGCATCATCGGCTTGACGACGCCGATCGCGCGGAGTGTGCTCCGGCCGGCCGCAAACATTTTCGGCCGGTGCCCGGCCAGACCGTAGACGTGGTCGACGATCTGTCGGGTGGTCCACGCCGGTGCCACCGGCAGGTGCCAGATTCGGCCCGGGGCCTGAGCTTCCGTTCCCAGGGTGACCAGACCGGCAGCGACGTCGGGAGTGTAGGAGTAGCTGTGCAGGGTGTCCGGATCACCCATCACCTGGGCGGTCCGGCCGGTCAACGCCGTGCCGAACACCGTGTCTCCCAGGGCGGAGTGGGTCGCCCCGGGGCCGAAGTAGTCGGAGGCCCGGCCGATGGCAACCGGTAGCTCGCCCCGGCGGTGGGCGTCCAACAACTCGGTCGTCATGGCCGCCCGCGTGGCGGCCTTGGCCGAGGTCGGTTGGGCCGCCAGGGTCTCCACCAGATCCCGGCCACCGACCGGTCCGTAGGCGTACAGGTTGTCCAGCACCACCAGCCGGGCCCCGGCGGCTCGGGCCCCGGCCAGCACCGCTCGCTGCAGCGGCGGGAACTCCTGCGGCCAGCGGTCGTAGTGGCCCGCGTTCAGGCAGAAGTACACCGCCTCGGCACCGACCGTGGTGCCGGTGGTGAACGCCGGATCGGTGGCGTCCCCGCCGACGACCGTGGCACCGTCGATCCGGCCCCGCCCGCTGCGGTTGACGGCGATCACGTCGTGGCCGCGGCTGACGAGTTGCTCGGTGACGAGCCGGCCGATCTGTCCGGTTCCGAAGACGACGTGGCGGGTCATGATGCGCTCCTGACGGCGGGGCGGGCGAGGGCGAACGGGAGGACGAGCGTGGCGGCGGTGACGCTGACGGCGCCGATCGCGCCGAAGACGGTGAACTGGTTGTCGACCTGCACGCCGGCAATGGTGATCAGCGCCCAGGCCAGCGCCCAGCAGGCGGCCAGGTAGGGCGGCCAGGCCAGGGCGAGCCGGTGTCGAGGGCGGCGGAGCACGATGGCCTGGGCTGCGCCGACGGCCAGGCCGCTGATCGCCCCCTCGATCATCAGGGACGTCAGGTCGGTGGCGAACCCGACGGCGGTGGCGCCGATGCCCAGGCCCACAGCCAGACCACCGGCGGTGGCGGCGACCCATCCGGCCGGGTTCGTCATCAGCCGGCCGAGACCGAGGACCTGGGCGGTACCCAGCACCGCGCCGGTGATCAGCCCGCCGGTGAGGGCCGCAGCGACGCTGTCCACCCGGCCGACGGTGAGCATGGCGGCCAGGCCACCGAGCGGGAAGCCGACGAAGGTGACCATCCACCGGAGGCCGAGGACCCACCGGCGGGACCCGACCTGATCGGGGCGTTCGCGGGTGTCCATCACGACCGCCCCGCCACCGCGGAAGGATCGGTGATCCAGGCGGCCAGCGCGTCATCGGGATGGTCGGCGAGATGGTCCCGGACCAGGGCGTCGAGCAGCAAGGAATCACCGGCGAGGCGGGCGGCCGCCAACGCGACCAGCTGGCGGTCCCGGGCGCTGACGGCGCAGCGCTGCGCGCGGACGAGGGCGGGCGCCGGGCGGCCGGCCAGGATCGCGGCGGCCACGAGGAGATCGGGCGAGGTGGTGGCCGCCGACCGGGCGAGGATCTGCGCGGGAGCGTCGGCGTCCCGATGCAGGAGACGTTCGATCAGCTCGGCCTCCGTTAGATGGGTAGCCGGCGCGACCGGGATCGGGGAAGCGGGGTGTGGTTCGGGCATGGGACCACGATCGGTCGGTCCGCTGACGCTGTGCTGACGCCCGGCTGACGTCCGGCTGACTGCCCGTCTGACGCGGCTGATGCCCCGCCGCGCTCAGATCATCAGCAGCGCGCGGGCCCGGCGGGCGTCCCGCCGGTCGACGTCGGCCAGCCGGTGCGTCGTCCCGGGCATCAGCTCGTCCGCCGCCGCCAGCAGCCGGCGGGCCGGCGCCGGGTCGCCGGTCACCGCCAGCAGCGCGGCGGTCGCGTCCAACGCCAGCACCTGGGCGTCGACATCGCCCGCGCCTCGAGCGGTCTCGAGCAGATCGGCCAGCCTTTCGGGCGCGCCGGCGACACCGTCCTCCGCGTCCGTGGCGGCCAACGTCACGGCGGCCAGCGACGCCTCGTCACCGCCGCCGGATTCCCGGAACCACCGATCCGCGGCCAGCAGTTCGGCCCGAGCGCCGGCCCGGTCACCCAGGGCCAGCCGGACCCGGGCCAGCCGGATACGGGACAGGGCCAGAGCCCGCATCAGGCCGACACCCTCGATGATCGCGATACCCCGTTCAAGCGCCCGCGCGGCGCCGGCGTCGTCCCCGGCCAGTTGCCGGACCCGTCCGAGGTTGGCCAGATGGAACCCCTCGGCGGCGAAGGCGGTTGCCCGATGGGCACTGTCGGCCGCCGCCTGGAGGTGGCGCCCGGCGTCGGCCAGCCGCTGATCGGCCTGGGCCACCTCGCCCAGGATCGACTCGATGTGGCTCGTGAGCCAGTCATCACCCAACGCCGGGAGCAGCGGGCCGGCCTGCGCGCAGGCCGCGGCCGCCCGGGCCGGGGCGCCGGCCGCCAGGGCGCCGTACCCGGCCAGGACGCCGCCCATCGCCAGATCCCAGCCGGCGGCGCGGTCGACCGCCATCGTGCGCCACCGGTCCAGCAGGTCGGCCGCCTCGGGTGCGCGCCCGGCGTGGATCAGGGCGAAGGCCAGGGCGAACCGGCTGACGGTGCGGGCATCGTCGTCGACGGCCCGATCGGCGAGGGCCACGGCCCGCTCCGACTCGGCCACGGCCCGGCCGACGTCACCGCCCACCTCGTTCCAGCCGGCCAGGGCCAGCGCCATGGCCCGGTCGCCCGCGGGCGCGGCCTCGCCCGCGGCGGCGACGGCTCGGCGCAGCCGCTCGGCCGCCCCCGCACCCTCGCCGAGCACCACCCACACCCAGCCGAAGCCCAGGGCCATCCGCAGCCCGGCCAGCGGGTGGCGCCCCGCCGCCCACGCCAAGGCCGCGTCGATGTTCGCGCGCTCGTCGCGGGCCACCGCCAGGTGCCGGGCCTGCCGGGGACCGCGGTGCTCGACGGCGGCCAGCGCGGCGGCCCGCTCGAACCAGGCCAGATGCGCGTCGCGGATCGGGTCGGTCAGGCCGGCGTCGGCCTGCCGATCGAGGGCGTAGGCGCGGACGCTCTCCAGCAGCCGGTAGCGCACCGCACCGCCGGCATCGACGTCCACGACCACCATGGATCGATCGGCCAGCCGGTCGACGACGTCCAAGGTGGCCGATTCCGGCACGTCGAC
>NZ_JBMDXT010000217.1:0-7739 GCF_048594475.1 Nakamurella sp.
CTGTCCGGACTTGCCGCAGGCGCCGAGCAACAGCAGCAGGGCGATCACGGTGACGGTCCCCGGCGACTGCTCGGCCAGCTGGTCGATGTGCGAGAAGACCCCGTCGTAGGAGACGGTGCCCAGCTCCTTGAACATCAGGAAGATGGCCAGGGCCAGGCCGACGTCGCCGACCCGGTTCATGATGAACGCCTTCTTCGCGGCGGTCGCCGCGGCCGGCCGCTCGGACCAGAAGCCGATCAGCAGGTAGGACGCCAGGCCGACGCCCTCCCAGCCCGCGTACAGGCTGACGAACGAGTTGCCCAGGACCAGCAGCAGCATGGCCGCGACGAACAGGTTCAGGTAGGCGAAGAACTTGCGCCGGTCGGCGTCGTGCGACATGTAGCCGATCGAGTAGATGTGGATCAGCGACCCGACACCGGTGATCAGCAGCACGAACGTGATCGACAGCGGGTCGACCAGCAGGCCGAACTCGATGTCCAGGCTCCCGGACTGCATCCAGGTGAAGACCGGCACGGAGTGGATCTGGTCGGCCCCGGACGGCTCGCCGATCAGTCGCAGGAAGATCAGCACGCCGAGCACGAACGACGCCAGCACGGTGGCGCAGCCGATGAGATGTCCCACCCGGTCCAGCAGCCGCCCGCCGACCAGCAGCACGATCGCGCCGGCCAGCGGGATGGCGATGAGGAGCACGGAGGCTCCGAGCAGACCCGTCACTGTTGTCGTACTCCCGATCAGAACTTGAGCAGGTTCGCGTCGTCGACCGAGGCGCTGCGCCGACTCCGGAAGATGGACATGATGATCGCCAGCCCGACCACGACCTCGGCCGCGGCGACCACCATGAGGAAGAACGCGAACACGACCCCGTTGAGGTTGCCCCACAGGTTGGAGAACGTGACCAGGGACAGGTTCACCGCGTTGAGCATCAGCTCCACGCACATGAACACCACGATCGCGTTCCGGCGGACCAGGAAGCCGACGGCCCCGATGCCGAACAGCAGCGCCGACAGCACCAGGTAGTGATTGGGCGTCATCGCGCTCCCCCGTCCGGACCGTCGGTACCGATGCCCGCGCCGGAGCCGGTACCGGTGCCGGTATCGGTGTCGACCCGCTGCGGGTGCTCGGCACTCTCGATCTCGGTCAACGTCCCGCCGCTGCGGAAGCGGCGGGCGACCTGCTCGCTCTCGGACACCTCGACCAGGTCCGACACCGAGCCCGGCGCGATCGACCCGTCGGGCAGCAGCGCCGGAGTGGCGTTGGACGAGGACCGGGCGAACACGCCGGGCCCGGGCAGCGGCGACATCCGGTCCGAGCGCATCCGCTCGTGCACCCGCTGCCGCTGCGACTTGCGCTCGCCGGGGGCCTTCTCGATGTGCGTGAGGACCATCGCGCCGGTCGCCGCGGTGATCAGCAGGGCGCTGGTCAGCTCGAACGGGAACAGGTAGTCGGTGAACAGCAGCTCGGCGATGGCCCCGATCGGGCCCCGCTGCGCGTAGGCGCCGGACAGCCCGACGGCCGGCACGGCCTGCAGCGCCCGCAGCAGCCCGGTCACCAGCAGCACCACGAAGCCGATGCCCAGCACGATGGCCACGACCCGCTGCTTGCGCAGCACCTCGAACGTCGAGTCGCCCGAGTCACGGCCGGTCAGCATGAGCACGAACAGGAACAGCATCATGATCGCGCCGGTGTAGACGATGATCTGCACGAAGCCGAGGAACTCGGCGTTCTGGTTGATGTAGAGGCACCCCAGGCACAGCATCGTCAGGACCAGCCACAGGGCCGAGTGGACGGCACTGCGCGAGAAGACCATGCCGATGGCGCCGAGGACGGCCAGCGGGGCCAGGATCCAGAACGCGATCAGCTCGGCGCCGGGATCGGTGTTCGGCGCGGCGGTCGCGGTGTCGGCCGCCGTGCTGCCGACCGTGTCCGCCACCGCCTGCGCGGCCACAAGCAGCACGCTCACGCCGATCCCTCCCCGGCCCGCCTCGCGGGCTCAGCGACCCGGCCGCGGGAGCGTCGCCGGAGCCGATGGTTCATTCGCCGACACTCGCTCACGACTGCCCCCGCGTCCGCACCTGGACCGCGGCGGGGCTGTCAGCGCCCTGCGGCGCGGCGACCGGCGGTTCCTGGCCGGCCTGCTGGCTCTCGGAGCGCGCCCCGTCGCCGGTCCGGCCGCCGCCCGCCTGCCGGACGAGCTCGGGGCCCTTGGCGTAGTAGTCGTGCTCGTCGCCCAGCCGCATCGGGTGCGGCGGCTGTTCCATGCCCGGCAGCAACGGGGCCAGCAGCATGTCCTTGGTGTAGATCAGCCGCTGCCGGTCGTCGTCCGCCAGCTCGTACTCGTTGGTCATGGTCAGCGACCGGGTCGGGCACGCCTCGATGCACAGGCCGCAGCCGATGCAGCGCAGGTAGTTGATCTGGTAGTTCTTCCCGTACCGCTCGCCGGGTGAGTAGCGGGCCTCGTCCGTGTTGTCCCCGCCCTCGACGAAGATCGCGTCGGCCGGGCAGGCCCAGGCGCACAGCTCGCAGCCGACGCACTTCTCCAGTCCGTCCGGATGCCGGTTGAGCTGGTGCCGTCCGTGGTAGCGCGGCGCCGGCTGCTCGGGCTTTTTGGGGTAGTCCTCCGTGACGACCGGCTTGAACATGGTGGCGAAGGTGACGCCGAACCCCTTGACGGGATCAAGAAACGACATTGCGGCC
Organism: Nakamurella sp.; assembly: GCF_048594475.1. NCBI lineage: Bacteria > Bacillati > Actinomycetota > Actinomycetes > Nakamurellales > Nakamurellaceae > Nakamurella > Nakamurella sp. The sequence goes on from NZ_JBMDXT010000217.1 coordinate 2,695, forward strand.
TCCCGAGTTGCTGCCTCCCGGCAGGTCGTGCCCGGCCCCGGCCGGGGTGAGTTCCGGTCCGGACGGGCCGGCCGGTCCCTGGGTGCGACGGGCGCGGATCGGCGGGACCGGGACGAGAAGATCCAGCGGGGGCACCGGGTAGGCCCCACGGGCCTCGGACACCACGGTGCCGCCGATCACGCCGGCCACCGCGCCGCCGCCGGGGTCGTCCGGCGGGACGTCGACGTCGTCCTCGGGCAGGTCGACGATCTGGTCCTTCTTCTTCGACGGCGGCCAGGCGATGGCCGCGATGATGATCACCGCGAGCGGGATGCCGACCCACAGCAGGACCTCGGTGGTGGTGAAGCCCTCGGCGTTGCGCAGCACGCGCACCGAGCCGACGAGCACGATCCAGACCAGCGAGATCGGGATCAGCACCTTCCAGCCGATCGCCATGAACTGGTCGTAGCGGATCCGGGGCAGCGTGCCGCGGAGCCAGACGAACACGAACATGAACAGCAGCACCTTGACGAAGAACCAGAGCATCGTCCAGTAGCCGGTGTTGGCGAACGGCAGCAGCGACAGCGGCCACGGCGCCATCCAGCCGCCCAGGAACAGCGTGGTGGCGATCGCCGAGACGTTGATCAGGTTGATGTACTCGGCGAGGAAGAACAGGCCGAACCGCATCGAGGAGTACTCGGTGTTGAACCCGCCGACCAGCTCGCCCTCGGCCTCGGCCAGGTCGAACGGCGCCCGGTTCGTCTCCCCCACCATGGACACGCAGTAGACGACGAACGAGACGGGCAGCAACCAGACGTACCAGCCGGGCTCCTGCTGGGTGACGATCGCCGCGGTCGACAGCGTCCCGGCGTAAAGGAACACCGCCACGAAGGACAGGCCCATCGCCACGTCGTAGGAGATCATCTGCGCGGCCGATCGCAGGCCGCCCAGCAGCGGGTAGGTCGAGCCGGAGGCCCAGCCGCCCAGCACGATCCCGTACACGCCGACGGACGCCAGCGCCAGCGCGACCAGCACGCCGACCGGCGGGTCGATCAGCTGCAGCGCGGTCTGCTCACCGAACATCGTGACCTGGCCGCCGACGGGGATGATCGAGAAGATCAGGAACGCCGGGATCGCCGAGAACGCCGGCGCCAGGATGTACACCACCTTGTCCGCCTTGGCGGGGATGATGCCCTCCTTGAAGTGCAGCTTCAGCGCGTCGGCCAGCGACTGGAGCAGGCCGAACGGGCCGTTCCAGTTGGGGCCGGGCCGGTGCTGCATGCGGCCGACCACCCGTCGCTCGAACCAGATGGCGAACAGGGTGAGCAGCAGCAGGATGATGAAGATCATCAGGGCCTTGATCAGCATGAGCCACCACGGGTCGTCCGCGAGCAACGGCTCGACCGACCCGTCCGGCAACGGCTGGGCGCTCATCGGACAGCTCCTTCGATGACGTCGTCGGTGGCGACCACCGAGTCCAGATGCACACGATCGCCGACGGCCGCGCCGAGGCGGACCCCGGTGGGCCGGCCACCGACCATCGCGGGCAGCCAGACCACGTCGGGGACCATCGGGGTGACCGCGACGGGCAGGGCGAGCGAGCCGGCCGGGCCGCGGACGGCGAGCAGGTCGCCGTCGACCACGCCGAGGGCGTCGGCCGCGGCCGGCGCGATCCGCACGACGGTCGGCTTGGCGGTGCCGGCCAGGTGCGGCTCGCCGTCCATCGCCCGGCCGCCGTCCAGGTTCATCCGCCAGCTGGCCAGGCGGTAGCCCGTCCCGGCCGCGACCCCACCCGAGGCGGCGGGCGAGCCGCCGACGTGCAGGCCGAGCTCGCCAGCCTCGGCGGCCAGCGGCGCCCCGGCCGACCAGCTGCCCAGGCGGGCCAGTTCACCGGCCGCCGCGGACGGCGTCTGGGTGTACAGGTCGACGTCCATCTCGACGCCGAGGGTGTCCAGGATCCGGCCCTCGTCGAGGGTGCCGACGTCGGGCAGCGCCGCGTCGAACGGCCGCACCCGGCCCTCCCAGTTCACGTACGCCCCGGACTTCTCGACCGCGGCCGCGACCGGCAGGACCACGTCGGCCAGCGCGGTCACCGCGCTGGCCCGCAGCTCCAGGCTGACCACGAACCCTGCGCCGGCGATCGCGGTGAGCGCGGCCTCCGGGTCGGGCAGGTCGGAGACCTCGACGCCACCGACGAGCAGCCCGGCCAGCCCGCGCGGCTCGTCCGGATCGGTGCCGGCGGCGTCACCGGCTGCCTCACCGGTTGCGTCCTCCGGGAGCGGCAGCGCCACGGCGGCCAGGATGCCGGCGGTGTCCCGGCCCGGGGTGGCCGGCACCGGCACCCCCCAGGCGGCCTCGACCGCGGCCCGCGCGGCCGGGTCGGTGACCGGGCGGCCGCCGGGCAGCGCGGTGCCGATGGCGCCCGCGTCCAGCGCGCCGCGCTCGCCGGCCCGGCGGGGCACCCAGGCCAGGTGCGCGCCGGTCACGTCGACCATCGCGGCGACCGCGGTGAGCAGGCCCGGGGTCTGCGCCGCCCGCTCGCCGACCAGCACCACGGCGCCGGTCGTGCGCAGCAACGCACCGAGCCGGTTGCGCTCCGCCGCGTCGGCGACGCCGGCGGACGCCTGCTCGTCCGAGCCGAGCCCGCGCACGATGCCGACCTCGTCACCGGGGCCGGCCGCGATCAGCGTGCCGAACATCTTGGTCAGGCCGCGCGAGGCGAACGGGGCGACGGAGAACACCGGAACGCCGCGCCGGCGGGCGGCCTTGCGCAGCCGCAGGAACACCGCGGCCGACTCCTCCTCCGGCTCCAGCGCGACCAGCAGGACGACCGGCGCCGACTCCAGCGACGCGTAGGTCACCCCGCCGTGCTCCGGCGTCGTGCCGGCCACCCGCTCGGTGAGGAACTGGGCCTCCTCCGCGCTGTGCGGGCGGGCCCGGAAGTCGATGTCGTTGGTGCGCAGCGCGACCCGCGCGAACTTGGCGTAGGCGTAGGCGTCGGTCAGCGTGAGCCGGCCGCCGGCCAGCACACCGACCCCACCGTTGTCCCGCGCTCGAAGGAGGCCGGCGGCAGCCACGGACATCGCCTCGGTCCAGGACGTCGGCTCCAGCTCGCCCGCGGCGTTGCGGACCAGGGGCCGGGTGATCCGGTCCGGCTGCCGGACGTACTCGAACGCGAACCGTCCCTTGTCACAGTTCCATTCCTCGTTGACGTCCATGTCGACCCGGGCCAGCCGGCGCAGGGTCGCTCCCGCCCGGTGGTCGGTGCGCAGCGCGCAGCCACCGGCGCAGTGCTCGCACACCGTGCTGGTGGAGACCAGGTCGAACGGCCGGGCCCGGAAGCGGTAGGCCGCCGAGGTCAGGGCGCCGACCGGACAGATCTGGATCGTGTTGCCCGAGAAGTAGCTCTGGAACGGCTCCGCCGAGTTGATGCCGATCTGCTGGGCCGAGCCGCGCTCCAGCAGGTCGATGAACTTGTCCCCGGCGATCTGGTCGGAGAACCGGGTGCACCGCTGGCACAGCACGCAGCGTTCCCGGTCGAGCAGGATCTCGGTGGAGATCGCGACCGGCTTGGTGAACACCCGCTTGGGCTCGCGCAGCCGGGACACGTTCGAGCCGTTGGCCATCGTCTGGTTCTGCAGCGGGCACTCGCCACCCTTGTCGCAGACCGGGCAGTCCAGCGGGTGGTTGAGCAGCAGGAACTCCAGGTTGGAGCGCTGCGCCTTCTCCGCCACCGGCGAGGTCAACTGGGTGTTGACGACCATGCCGTCGGCCACCGTCTGGGTGCAGGAGGCCTGGGGCTTGGGCATCTTGCGCCCACCCATCTCCACCTCGACCAGGCACTGCCGGCAGGCACCGACCGGGTCGAGCAGCGGGTGGTCGCAGAACCGCGGGATCGCGGTGCCGATGCGCTCGGCGGTGCGGATGACCAGCTCACCCTTCGGCGCGATCACGCTGACCCCGTCGATGGTCAGCCGGACGTGGCCTTCGGGAACCGGTTCCGGTTCGCCGGCGGCGGCCGCGGGGGGAACAGCTACCTGGGTCATCAGTGCGCCCCCGCCAGTTGCCGGTGGTCGACGACCGGCGGCGTCCGGCCGGTCACCAGGTCCTCGAACTCGGACCGGAAGTACTTGAAGGAGGACAGGATCGGCGTGGCCGCCGCATCCCCCAGGGCGCAGAAGGACCGCCCGGCGATGTTGCCGGCGGCGTCGGCCATGGTGTCCAGATCCTCCAGGGTCCCGTGGCCGGTGACGACCCGGCGCAGGATCTGCACCAGCCAGCCGGTGCCCTCCCGGCACGGGGTGCACTTGCCGCACGACTCGTGCTTGTAGAACTCCAGCCACTTCCAGACCGCCCACGGCACCGACACCGTCTGGTTGAAGCACATCAGCGCGGTGGTGCCCAGCATGGATCCGGCCGCGGCCACGTCGTCGAACGAGAGCGGCACGTCCAGGTGCTCGGGGGTGAAGATCGGCGTGGACGACCCGCCAGGGGTGAAGAACTTCAGCGGGATCCCGTCCCGCATGCCGCCCGCCGAGGCCAGCAGCTGCCGAAGGGTGGTGCCCATGGGCGCCTCGTACTGCCCGGGCCGGGTCACGTGGCCGGACAGCGAGTAGATCTTCGGCCCGGGCGACTTCTCAGTGCCCATGGACCGGTACCAGTCCGACCCGCCCATCACGATCGTCGGGACGGACGCGATGGTCTCGACGTTGTTGACGACCGTCGGGCTGGCGTACAGGCCCTCCACCGCCGGGAACGGGGGCTTGAGCCGCGGCTGGCCGCGCCGGCCCTCCAGGGAGTCCAGCAGCGCGGTCTCCTCGCCACAGATGTAGGCCCCGGCCCCGCCGTGCACCACGATCTCCAGGTCGTACCCGGTGCCCAGGATGTTGCGCCCCAGGAAGCCGGCCTCCTTGGCCTGCCGGACCGCGTTGGCCACCCGGCGGATCGCGTGCACCGCCTCGCCCCGGATGTAGATGGCGCAGAACGGCGCGCGGATGGCGTAGCAGGTGATGATGCAGCCCTCGACCAGCGAGTGCGGGTCGGCCATCATCAGCGGGATGTCCTTG
>NZ_JBMDXT010000218.1:0-40071 GCF_048594475.1 Nakamurella sp.
TTGGTTCAATACCCGCCGACTGCACTCCTCGATCGACTACCTGCCACCCGTCACCTACGAGCAGCTGTACCGTCAGCAGACCAGCACCCCGACCGGGAAGGCTGCGTAACCCCGAGCCTCCAGCGAATCCAGGGCGATTCAATGCGTCGCGGCCGGTAGTCCCCCTGTTCGACGGTGGGGATCCGGCATCCGCGCGGCGCGCGGGCGGGTCCGCCTCCGCGGTGGGCCAGGGGAGCGTCGACCGACTCCCCGGCTGACGTAGGGTCTTCGCCGGGGCGGTAGCTCAGTTGGTCAGAGCAGCGGACTCATAATCCGTCAGGTCGAGGGTTCGAGCCCCTCTCGCCCCACGTTTGTGCAGGTCAACGTCTTGGTCCAATCACGTGGCGAGATGATCTTGAAAAACTCGCCACAACACATACGTCATGCTGCATATCGCGGACGTCACCAGATGACTCAACGCGAGACATTCCACGGTGGGGCCAGTAGCCCTTGCTGGACCTCTCCTGTGAGCGTTTCGTAATCATGTTGATGCGTGTGCTGGGGGGTTGCGTCCGGTCGTCGCCACCGCCAGTGTGACCAGTAGTCCAGGTCGACCGGGCCATGGCCACCGAGTCGACGACATCCGCCGCGATCGACGTCACGGTCTCCTCGACACGTCCGCCGCGCGCCCGAGGCGGGGAGCGTGGCGGCCGCCGCACCAGTGACCACCACCGCCCAGGCTGCCGGGTCGTCATGATCGAGAACGTGAGCGGCGGTCTGAGCCCTTTGCTGGACGGATTCTGCGAGACTGGGTGCGTTCTTGGTGTCGCGGTTGGTCAGGGTCAGGTGCTGGCGGATCCGGTTGATCGCGTTCGTGTTGGGTCGCCGCCCGGCCCGGAGCACCACCTGGGTGATCGTGGTGTCGACGCCGACTTCGATGTCGGCGGATCATTGGGAGTGGGCGGCGATCAACGCGTCGGGTACTCCGGTGAGTTCGCGGGCGGCGCGGCGGTTGCTCCTGTCGTTCGCGGTGGTCCCAGGTCAGGCCGGTTCGGCGGGTGATCTCGTCGGCCAGCAGCAGGTTGTAGGTCTCGGAGTAGGCGACCGCGGCCTTGTGCAGAATGGCTGAGTCCAGGATCCGCCGCCGTCCGTCCGGACCCTGGACGCGGTTGGCGACGGTGACGCGAGTGTGCAGTTGCGGGTCGCCGTTGTGGCCGGAGTGCCGGAGGGCGACCCGACGTTCGGTGGCGGCCCGGGTGGATCTGCTGACCGGCCAGGTGTGGCCCGCAGGCGGCGATCGACTACGCACGGGAGACCGGCGAAGAGGACGAGGACGAGTCCGACGACCCTGGTTGGTGGCTGTGGGTGCATTGCGAGGGTTCCCGCGCCGGGTATCGCGACATGGTGCAGTTCACTGGCACCGTCGACGACCGCGACCGCGCTGACCGGTTGGGCATCGCGATCGACGGTCGTGGGGCGTTCCGCCGGTTCAAGGACGTGCTGGCCCGGTGGTCCGGCGAACTCGACCGGTGGTACGGGTATGTCGACGACCGGCAGCGCGGGCGGGCCCGGGCGTGGCTCGCGGACGCGGGCTACCGCCCTGCATGGCCCATAGATCCACCCGCTGGATGACCAACGTGGCCAGACAGTGGCGACCTGCGATCGCCACGCCACACTCGCTGCTGCTCGGGTTCGGACCGGAGGGCATCTCGATCGAAGCCGAACGCAACGCGGTGATGGAACGAAGCCTCGACCACCTGCTGCGGTGATGGCCGATCGGCTTCCCCACGACATACTCATACAGCGATCGGCCATCGGGCGGTTTGCGGTCAGTTGGAGCCTGACGGCAGTGGGCTTGAACTCGTCATCCACCCTCTGGCTGAGCATCGGCTGCCACGGTTCATCCGTCGTAGCGCCCGGCGCGGGGGCCGGCCACGACTCGCAACGTGCTGGCCACGTCCCGCGCGGCGCAGGCGCTTAAGGGGCCACCATCCTCGATGGCTGGCCTTCTCCTGAGAGGAGCGGGCATCGCCTTATGGAACCATGTTCGAATCCGAGGGCGAGAAATGCGTAGGCGGCGATAGAGTGTTCGTTCCCATCGGAACACACATGTCACTGTCGGAGGGCACGCCTATATTCCAGTGACGAGCGAATCGATGTTCTGGGTTGATGATTGGGAGGTCGGCAATGAGCGGGGGGCGATCGGTCGGGAGTGTCGATGATCGCAGGCGGGCCGATCGAGATGCGGGGACTACGTTTCTCGGGGGTGACGTGAGCCGAGCGCAGCCGAATGGGAACGCCGAGGTACTGAACCCCAGCATCCACAGCATTCCTGATCTCATCGGCGAGGGGCCTCCGCCGATGACGAACGACGAGTTCGAAGAGTTGTTGGCGCTGACCGGCTCGATCGGCCTGGAGAGGGCCGTTGAGGCCACACGGAGTCTGCCGAACGCGGGTTCGTTGCCGACGGCCGAACGCTTCGAGCAGATGATCGCCGCGGCTCGGTACCGCGGCGTCGGGCTCCGACGCCTGGAGGAGATGGGGGTTCCGACCCAAGCGATCGCCGGGGCCCAATCGCATCAGATGCGCGCGTTGGCCGAGGAGCTCCGGTCCACGGCACGGAACAGACTCAGGACCGAGCGCGACGCCATCCTCGACCCTCTCATCGCGAGATTGGACGAAGAGCCCGGGCGAATTCGAGACTGGGCTGTCGTCATCGAAGAGCTGAACTCGATGATCCACGACATCCAGGCTCTCGAGTCCAACCTCCGGGGGCACCGTGTTCGCTTCGGGGCCGGGATCGACGACAACTGGCTCAACGACATGGCCGAGATCCGAGGACGGCTTGTCGCGGGTTCGAGGGTCGGACTTTTCGACCGTGCGTCGCGTCGTACCTTGGCAGCCTGCGAAGTGGACGGTCACCGCCCGGCTACGGTGGCCGAGATCGACACCTGTCTGGCCGCGGCGTGGCGCTCCCGCAGAATCGAATACCTTCTGCAGCGCTGGCATCATGTCGCACGGCAACACGGATTTCCAATGCCTTGGCCGGGCGACACTGTTCAATTTCTGCGGCAGATCGGCGCGATGCGGTTGGCGATCATGGTGGCCGCTCGTCGCGTTGAGATCATCGCCCGATTGCGCGTGAACGGCTTTCACGCGATGAATCCTCGCGCGGCTGCCGAGATGGACCGAGCCGCGTCCATCGTCGAATTCGCCGGGGTACTCGCCGAGCGGAAGTCCATCGCCGAGCAGTTCGACGCGCTCGCCGACACGCTCAGGGCGGCCGATCCCGATGGATCATCCCGGGTGTGGTCGGAGCTGCGTGAGGCGGTCGACCGGGCGGATCCGGCCAGATGGCGGGAGGCGACCGCGCGAGTTCAGTGGTTGATCTCGATTCGACCGCAGGCAATGCGGCTGGTGAGGTTGCACCGCCGGCTCGGCGCGGCGGCGCCGCAGTGGGCGCGGGCACTGGCTGTCACTCCACCCCACGGCGACGGCTCACCGGACCTCGCCGCAATGTGGCGCGCTCGGCAGGCGGAACTGCATCCTCCGCTGCAATCGAGGCTGACAGCCTCGGAGGACCCGGCGCCTATGACCGCTGCTGCCGATCCTCGAGCTGTAACACCGTCGAGCTCTGCGATCGTCGACGAGTGGACGATCATCGATACCGGCGTCGTATCCACGGTCCAAGGGACCGGGACCCCGCCGGCGGTGACAGCAGCGGACTCACCCGGCGCCTCGGGGGCAATTCCGGCCATCGCCAGGCCTGCGCCGGGGGCCCGCCGAATCGATGAGATCGGGAACGCTGCGGTCGGTGAAACGCCTCCCTTCCCGGGTCTCGTTCTTTTCGGGAACAGCGGGCCCGCGGAGAGGGGACCCGGCGACAGACCCGCGCGGGAGCAGCAAAAGGCCGAATTGTCGCCCGGTGGGGAGGCAATCCAGACCGGTGTGGATACGCCTTTCCTCTCCCGGACCGCCGAGGAAATCGATCGACCCGGTCGAGCAAATGCGCGCCTGCTCGCGCTGGCGCGGGCTCACTCCGTCTGCGCCAGTGACGCCGACACTTTTCGACACGATCTGGCGAGGCTGTTCGGCGTCACTCCGGGCGACGAGGCGGTCCCGACGTTCGACAGATTCGATCCGTCTCCCACTGACGCTTCCTACAGCGCCGTCGAGAAGCTCGCGGCTTCGGTCCTCAAAGTGGACGAGGAAGGAGACCTCCCGCCGATCGGTGCCGATGATGGCGAAAATTTGGATCGGGAAGACGCAGAGTTTGTCGATGTCAACCTCCTCGATGAGGTGGACTCGATCGGCTTTTATCTGGGTCAGATGCGCCGATACCCGCTCCTTTCCGCCGAGGATGAGGTCCAACTCGGCCGTTGGATCGAGGCCGGTGAATATGCCGGCGCGCTGCTGGACGGTCTGGTTGCTGAGCGCGTATCCGCGGGCGTGTGTCTGCCGTCGGATCTGAGGGCAGTCCAGAAGCGCGGTGCCGAGGCCAAGAAGCGGATGATCCTTTCGAACCTCCGGTTGGTGGTCAGCATCGCCAAGCGCTTCTGCGGCCAGGGTCTGGACTTCCTGGACGTTATCCAAGAAGGCAACATCGGACTGATCCATGCCGTGGAGAAGTTCGACTTCACCAAGGGATTCAAGTTCTCAACCTATGCGTCCTGGTGGATTCGACAGGCGATCAATCGGGCGATGGCCGACCAAGGTCGACTGATTCGGATCCCGGTACACGCCGTCGAGGAGATCAACAAGCTATGGCGGATACGACATGAACTGGAGGGCACGCTCGGCCGTGACCCGTACCTGCATGAGGTTGCCGACGCGAGTGGATTGACGACTGAGAAGGTTCGAGAACTGGAAAGGTGTGCCCAAATGCCCGTCAGCCTCGATCGCTGTGTCGGCGATGGTGGGGACTCCGCTCTGGCTGACTTCGTCTGCGACGAAGACTGCTCCGATCCGTACGGATTCGTTGCGTCGCGCGAATCGCGCGATGCCATGGAGCTCATCGTTGGGGGGTTGAGTGAGCGGGAAGCAGGGGTGATCAGGCTCCGCTATGGGATGGCCGATGGGTCTCGTCACACGTTGGACGAGATCGGGACTGTATACGGCGTCACACGGGAGAGGATTCGCCAGATCGAGTCCAAAGCGCTGGAGAAACTGCGGAAAGATCCGGTCAAGAATGCGCTTCGAGACGCGATGACCGCCGCTTGATCGAGACGGCCCAGGTCCGAGGGATCATTCGTCCTGGCCGGCAAGATGTCGCGCGATCGCCCGCGCCAATGGAATGGGAACGGCATTGCCGATCTGCCGACCGATCGAGGTCTTGGTGCCGACCCATTTCCGCAGCGGCGAGAAGCCCTGCAGCAATGCCGCCTCGTAATGGGTGATGGCCCGGTGCTCTTCCGGATGCAGGTACCGGCCCTTCTCCGGCTTCCAGAACTCCGTTCGGATGGTGACCGATGGTCGATCCCACCACAGACGCCCCATCACATCGCCGGAGCCCTTGGTGTGGGTTCGCCAGCACGGCGCTTTCAGGTCGTCGGGCAGGTCGAAGCGGTTGCCGCCCGTTGGAATCGCCCGGATGCGTCTCCGTGATTCCTCTTCGTAATGCCGCCCGAGGTGAAGCTGAACGGTGCGGAAGACCCCGGGTCGCTCTGTTCCGTCCGCGGTCGTGGTCCGAGTGGCCGGTAGATCGTCGCCGCCAAGGGTGGCCGCCACGTCCTTCAGTGCCCATCGGACGGTGCGGTGCCGTCCGACATGGCTCGCCCTCGGCATGCCGGGCGCGGCAAGGTCACGGTGGTGGCCAATGAGAATCGTCCGACGACGTGCCTGGGGAGCCCCATAGTCGGCCGCGTTGAGTACCGCGGCCTCGACGTCGTAGTCGGCGAGGAGACCGCCTTTCCGGGTGGACTCCCGAAGCTCGGCCAACTGCGGCGATTTCAGGAATGTCGCAACATTCTCCAGGACGAAGTACCGAGGACGCGATCGATCGATGACCTGCGCGTAGTCCTGCCAGAGTCGGTTGCGATCGTCCAGTTCGTCGCGCCGGTTCAACAGGGAGAAGCCTTGACAGGGAGGCCCGCCGACGACGACATCGACCTCCGGGACATCCTCGGACTCGAGCCAGGCGTGCACTGTCATGGCGTGGACCTCGACATCGGAAAACGTCGCCCGATAGCTGGCAGCGGCATCGCGGTCGAGCTCGACCGCCGCCACCGACCGGAAACCACTCGCCTTGTGAAAGCCCTCGGTGAGACCCCCCGCACCTGCGAACAGGTCGAGTACCGTCATCGGGGTGCGAGCCTTCCGGGATCGGTCATCCTGTTCGGCCGGGTCCGAGGACGAACTGGTGATCGAAGGCACGAACGCATGGTAGCCGGCCACACCGACATTCCCGGCACCGACGCCCCGCCGATGTCGGACCCGACGGGCAGGGTGGGGTTGTCGACGACGCCGGACGTGTCCGCGCGGATGTCTCGGCAGGTCACCAGGGACACCGCCCCTGAGCTGGCCCTACGCCGTGAGCTGCACCGGCGCGGGTTCAGATTTCGCAAGGAGTGGGCGGTGCCGGGGATGCCGCGGCGCCGGATGGACATCGCCTTCACTCGCAAACGGGTCGCCGTCTTCGTCGACGGCTGCTTCTGGCACTCCTGTCCGATGCACGCGACGGCGCCGCGGGCGAACGGCGCCTGGTGGTCGGCCAAGCTGAACCAGAACGTGATCCGGGACAGGGCGACCGACGACCACCTGACCGAGTTGGGCTGGCTCGTCGTCAGGGTGTGGGAACACGAGGCGCCCGATGTCGCCGCCGACCGGATCGTTGGTGCATTAACCGACCGGCCGACGCGCTGATCCGGACCCGGCCGGTTCCCCGGGTCATTTCGACGATCGTCGCGGGACGGCCGGGGCCGCGAGCACGTCCTGGATCCGGTGAATCTGCAGCGTCAAGGGATCGACGTCGGGCAGCCCGGCGAGGACCCGCGGCGTCACCAGGTCCTCTGTCGCGAAGACGATCGTCCGTTGCGCCGCCCCGCAGGCGCGGGTGAGTGCATCGACCAGATGCTCGCTGTCGGGGCGGTCGAGGCGGTCGGCGAGCCCGGCGACGATCACGACGTCGAACTCGTTGCCGCGGACCCAGCGATCCTCCGAGAGTTGGATGACCGGCCCGGCGCTCTTGCTGGTGGGTGGTCGAGTGACCCCGCCGAATAGTGGGAGGTATAACCGCTCGTCGACGGCCCGGCGCATCCGGGCACTCAGCTCGCCGAATTGTTCTTGGTGCAGGCCGACGACCGCGATGCGCTGCTTCTTGTCCCGACGGGCGAGCCGCGCGACGAATGCGGTGAGCAGCGTCGGGTTCGACGCCAGCAGGCACAGCGCCGGTTCGTCCGACGTCCGATTGGTCGGCTGCTGCGGTCGTCCGCGCAGGCCCGCGGTCAACCGCGCGGCCGGCGGTAGCAGCCGGTGTGACGACCCCAGCCCGATGCGGTTCCAACCCTGCCCGTCGACCCACTTCGCCGTGGTCCGACGATCGACGTTGTCCCCGACGACCATCACATCCGGGTCCACCGTCATCGTGACCGCCGGATCGAACAGCCGCGCGAACTCAATCGCGCGCACCGGCTGATCGTGGGCGTCGTCGAACAGCACGGCCCAGCCTCCCGAGACGCTGCGGATGTCGCGCTCGACAGCGCGCATCGTCAGTTGCACCCAGCTGTCACTGTCGGTCGGTCGTACCGGACCGGTCCCGGGGAGAAGCAGTCCCGGCAGTTCGCCGGCGGTCACCACCCGGAGCCGATCGCCGACCCGGTCGTCGAGGGACGCAAGAAGGCGGAACTTCCGAAGCAAATCCGGGACGACGATCAGCGCGGTGTGACCGATCGCGACGCGGATCAGTGCTCGGTACATCGCCACTGTGGACCGCCCGGAGCCCACCGGCCCGGTGACGACCAGCGGCCGATCCAGTGGCGCTTCCAGCGCGGCGTCCTGTTCCGGCGTCAGCTGCTCGTAGGTGATCATGTCGAGTTGGCGGCGACGGCCTGTTCGAGGGTCAGGGCGATGACGTCCTGGAAGAACCCCGGCACGCCGTCGCCGCCGATCAGCAGAACCCGGTCCAGCAGATGGTTCCCGCATTCGCAGCTGGTTTCGGGGACCAGGGCGCAGGCGTGGCAGGCGGCGTGCGAGAGACCCTCGCTGCCGCTGTGCCGCTGTTCACCGCACAGCGGGTCGGACGAGCACCAGGCGGCGTCGGCCAACGTCTCGAGTAGTGTGCGGGCCAGATCGGGCTGGCGTCCGCGGCGGACGAGCCCGCCCATGGTTCCCTCGGCATCGCCGGACGAGGTGTAGACGAGCAGGCCGCACATGGCCGTCGGTCCGTTCTGCGCGTAGATGCGATCTCGCAGCGCCGTTGCGCCGTAGCCGGATTCGAAGGCGAGCCGCCGAACCAACAGATGAGCCAGAGTGTGCACGAGCACGAACCGGGGGAGCAGTTTGGTTCCGACGAGATGGAGGAACCTGGGCGCCATCTTCGGCGGCTCGAGGAGGGTCGCCAGTCCCTCGACCTGCTGTCGGACACCCGGGTCGCGCTCCCATGCCTTGACCCGTTCCTCGTCCAGTGAGAGGAAGATCCCCTCACCGAAGACCTCGATCGCCGGATGCCACAGCTTCCCCGACTTGGCCGGCTGCCCACGTCGGCGACCGTCCGACCGGACCATCGTGTCCAACTCGTCCGGCGAAACCCGGTGAAATCCCTCGAACGCCCGCACCTCACGGAGGCGCTCGACGAGCACGACGTGGTCGATCAGCCGGTCGAGCGCAGCCTCGGCGCCGGCGCCACCGGCTTCCACGAGCGGCTCGGGCCGCGAGATGAACTCACCGGTATTCATGCCCTGCGGCGCGTCGAAGGCGACCCACTCCCCGGTCACCAGGGATGCCCGATCCACCGACGGGGCGGTCGTCCCACCACCCGCCATCGCGGCCTTGACGACCGAACGGACGAACAGTTCACTTGTCGACGTCTCGGATGCGATGTTGGTGATCAGGACCGACGCGAGGGTATCGTTGCCGGCCTTGAACGCCTCGTACGCGGCGAGGAAGTAGGGGGAAGCGCGAACGGCCTCGGATCCGTCCGAACTGCCGATCTTCTCGTCGTCACTGGGGACTTCGATGGATGACCAGACGGATGGGTAATAGACGTTGCTGGCGCCGCGTTGAACGGCCCGAGGTGGTGCGTCGCAGGATTCGCTGACCCAGCTCCACGGATTGCGGCCGCGGCAAACGGACTTGAGCTGCTGGGAGAGGAAGTCGGGATCGGTGATGTGGCCCAGGTTGCGACGCTGATTGCAGGAGGCGCACTTGACCACCAGGCTTTCCAGCCCTGTGGTGCCAGATCCCTGATCGACGTCGAAGCGCAGGTCAGGACTGCCGCACGGCACGGATCCCTTCGCGCTGTGTGCGAAATGCTCCCAGTTGACGTCGTCGAGGTGGCCGTTCTCGCAGACCTGCACGATGCGCATGGGCACCAGACGCGTCTTGCAGTACTTGCACGTCGGGGTCGCGTCGACCTGTTCGTCCTGACGCCGACGATGGGTCATCCGGCGACAGTGCTTGCAGAACAACCAGGTCGGAAAGCGGGCGAACGGTAGGCCCGGGCCGCCGCTGCGGAACCTGTCGCCATCGACGGCAGGGGCGCTCCGGAAATCGGCGTCGAGCGCCAGCGCGAGCCGTTTCGACTCGATCGCCTCAGCGCCGCGCCACTCCTCGGTGGCGGCGAGCACGAAGGACTCACCGTTGATGTCGATGATCGCGCCGACCCCGAACGGCGAGATCGTCTGTGACTGGCGGACGTGCCTTATCATTTCTTCGCCTTCTTCGAGTTGTTCTCGCTCCCCAGGACTCGCACGACCGATTCGCGGTCGACATTGCGCATCGAGCGCATCGTCGGCGTGCCCTCGCCGGGATTGTTGAAGTCCTTCAACAGCCGGGGGCTCCCCTTCGACGTCGAACTGAAGCGCAGTGTCTCCCCACACTGGTCGGCATCGGCGGCCGACCGCCGCCAGGAGTCCAGGAAGCTCTCGAGATCCCGCCGGACTCCGTTCTGTTCCGACCGGTCCACGGCGGCCGCGACCGCGACCAGTTCCGCCACGAAGCCGTCGGCCTCGGCCGCACGGTCGTCGATCGCCCCCGCCGAGTTGTCCGCGGCAAGGCCGGCGAGGTGACGCATTAGGATCACGAACGAGGCGTGCAGGGCGCGGGTCCGCGCCTGAGGCGAGTACGGCGTCACCGATGTCGGCTCGACATACCGGTAGAGCGCCGAGTGGTAGGCCTGGAACGACTCGTAGTGCGATCGGTCCCGCGGGCGGGTCGAGCGGAACAGACCGACCACGAGGCCGGGCAGTCGGCGACCGACCCGGGACGTCGCCTGGATGTACTCCGACGTCGACTTCGGCTGCCCGTTGACCAGCATCAGGCCGAGACGGGGGACGTCGACCCCGACGGACAGCATGTTGGTGGACGCGAGCACGTCGACCGCGTCGGCCTCACCCGCTCGTTGGGCGAGTTGGCGGAGCAGGTCGGGCTGCCGGTGCCGTTCGACATTCGAGGTCAACTCGACCACCTCGCCCGCCGACCGTTTGCCGCCCTGGAACCGGGACTCCAACCGTTTGGGGATGTCGTCGCCGGCCATGGTGACTGTTCGTCCGAGTTCCCGCAGTGAACTGTGGTAGACAACGAGAGTCCAGTACAAGTCGAGGTCGTCACCGGTCAGGCCGAGGGCGCGGGGCGCTTGCAGCATGGCCGACGCGGTGTGGACGGTCGCGGTGTCGGACGTGTGACCCTGCGCCATGATGCCGACGTAGAGTCGCCCGGGCCGGGTGTCGTCCCGTTGGGCGAAGAAACTGTTGTCGGCGTCGAGGCCGGGCGGCGGGAAGATGCCGGACTCGCGTCCGTAAAGGCCGACGAGCTGTTCCGCCGATCGGCGGACGGTCGCGGTGCTGGCCACCACCTTGGCCGGTGCGCCGTCGTACTGGCAGAGTCGTTGGATCGCGTGCTCGTACAACGCGACGACGGTGCCGAGAGGACCGGTCAGCAGGTGCATCTCGTCCTGGATGATCAGGGTCGGCGGCAGGTAGGTCCCGTGATCCCCGAAGAGCGCGCCACCTCTGGTGTTCCAGGCCAGATCGGCGAACTTGTCGACCGTGCCCAGCATGAAGGTGGGCTTGGCTTCGTACACGTCGTCATCGACGACGTGAACCGGCAACTCGTCGTGGAATTCGCAGTCGCTCCGTGGGCAGCGGAAGCGGACGGTCCCGCCGTCGTCGATTAACCCCCAGGCACGGTCGGGGGCATTCACGCCTCCGGCGGGCACGATCTGGGTGCCGCACCAGGGGCAGCGCTCCAGCAGGAAAACACTGTCCGGCTTGGGATCCTCTTTCATGGCGGCGAGGTGGGCCATCGCGTCGTGCGATCGGTTGGGGGTGGTCGCATCGCCGGCCCAGATGCCGATCGACACCGGACTGCGGCCGAGCCGGTCGTCGTCGTCGTTGCGGCGCAGGTATTCGCAGGCGACGACCAGGCCGGCCGCCCGCTGGAACTGCTGGGTGGTCAGCAGACTGAGCGTGTACCGGGACAGCACGGTGGTTCCACCGCCGCGGTGCTTGTACTTGAGCCGCCGATGGAAGATCTCGAAGGCGGCCAGCAGCAGGTAGGCCTCGGTCTTGCCGCCGCCTGTCGGGAACCAGAGCAGGTCAACGGTCGCCCGGTCGTCCGAATGCGGATCGACCAGGTCGTCGACGACGGTGAGGAAGAACCCCAGCTGGAACGGGTACCAACGGCGCCGCTTGATGTCCGAGGCCGCCAGGTCGGCCGGCTCAGCGAGTGTGCGAAGCCGCCCGGCCAACGACTCCTCCGCGTGGAACGCCTGCAGCGACATCGCCCGGTTGGCCAGGCGGAAGGCCTGCATCGGCTGAGGATCGTCACCGGCGAGCCGGTCGATGCCCCTGCGCATCCGGCCGATGACCTCGCTGATCCTGCCGCGGATGCGGACGGCGGCCGCGCGTTCCCGGACGGTATGGAAGCGGTCGACATGAAGCCGGCTCGACCATCCCTCGTAGGCGTCGACGAAGCCGCGCATTGCGTCGATCACGTCATTGGTCGGGGCTTCCGTGCAGTACCGCTGATCGAGCACATCGGCGGGGACCGGAATGTCCGGCGTCACCGGGGCTACCTCGTACCAGGGCATCACCTCGGTCCGGACGGACCGGACGGCGTCCTGGCCCGGGGCTGGCGTATCCCACATCGCGGCGCAGCCGTGCCCGACCGCGAAGGCCCGGGCCTGGAGGTAGCGCAGCCGGAGCTCGTCGGCCTCGTCGTCCGCTACCGCTGCGGCCGGTGACGGGTATTCCAGGATGTGCCCCTCGACGGCCTCGACAGAGAACCCGCACTGGAACAGCTGTTCCTCCCAGCGCCGAGCCGGGTTCTCGTTGCCGGCCGAAGCGGCGTTGC
Organism: Nakamurella sp.; assembly: GCF_048594475.1. Taxonomy (NCBI): domain Bacteria; kingdom Bacillati; phylum Actinomycetota; class Actinomycetes; order Nakamurellales; family Nakamurellaceae; genus Nakamurella; species Nakamurella sp. Next base: position 12,487 of record NZ_JBMDXT010000218.1, read on the forward strand.
GCAATGTGATCGTGAACATGTGGCCCCGTCCCAGCGGTCGCCGGAGCACGTCCAACCAGGCCATGCCCGAGAACACCGGATTCTTGCCGGCTTCGTCGACGGCGAGGTTCTCGTCGGGGAGCGGCTCGCGGACCCACTCGCGTGACCGGGTCCGTTTGCCGTTGTCGTCGGTGCCTTCCACCGTCTCGACCAGGTATCGGGCCGCCCGGGCCTGCACCGTGAGCCGGGGAGCGTCGGTGTAGAACGACAGACCCATGCTGACCGGCAGGAAGCCCCCGGTCCAAGTGGTCGTGGGCTCCTCGTCCTCGGCGTCGTCCGCGGTGGGGTTGTGCGCGGTGTGGTCCTCGGAGACGACACCCTCGACCTCGTCAACGACCACCTCGTCGACGTCCGAACCCGGACGTAACTCGGGTGGGAAGAGGGTGCCCATGAGGTACCGCCGATTCGGCGGTTCCAGCAGCCGCTCACGCTCCCCACCGGCCGGACCGACCAACTCGGTCCGCAGAAACTCCACGAAACCCGCCCGAATTGCCGCCGGCTTCGACACATGCCCAATCCCCATCCCAACCCCTCTGTTCATGCTGCGGACGATAGGGGGTCTCTCTGACATTCCGCCTCCTCAGCGCAGTGGACACCGTTTCCGTCGTGGATCAGGAATTCGAAGACTCCCGGGTGAACAGGACCGGATCCCGCCGAACACCTAAGGCCACGGCTGTCGGCCGGCCGGATCTACAATCATCGGCGCCATGACGGTGTGCCACCCATGCAGATTCGGCATGGTTCCAGTCCGTCCTGCCTGGCTGTCTGCCTGGACAGCTGACGCATTCTGGAATTGCCATGGCCGGTCTCCAGCGACTTCGCGCGCGGCACGGTCAGGGCATTGCAGTCCGTTCGGGCGTGGTAAGTGCTTCCCAGGCGGGTGGCGAAGACGACGTCGCCTGCGCGCCTGTCGCGAAGGCCGTGCTCACACCATTCCCGTCGCATGTCGCACCGATCGCACCATGGATCCGTCGCGGGAGCCCGCGGAGTTCGACTCGACGTCGGGGATTCTCGTGGCGGTCCCGACGGACCCGCTGGAGCCGGTGAATCGAAGCGCGGAGTTGGTGGCTGCGGTGCCACCCGTGGCCGCTCCTGCCGCCGTTCGAGTCCGAGAAGCCGCCTCAACCACCCCATGGCACCCCCTGCGCTCGCGTCCAACCCTAGCGAGATGGACAAGGACCGGTCGCAGAAAGTCAATAGCCCGCGTATCGACGGCGTCCAGACGCTGCGGCCTACCGTACCGCCGAGCCAGCCGGAATCTGACGAATCCGAACAGCCGCGCGGTGCAGGCTCTCGCTCACGGTCATGCCTCGGCGACATTCCATACGGTCGAGGTGAACTCGTTGATCCGGGTGACGTACAGCGGGTCGGTGCGGGATCCGGTGGCGGTGACATCCGTCCGGATCGACTTGGACCGCGACCGGCCGCACAGGGCCAGCAACGCATGCTTTGCGTTGGGAAATGCCTCGGGGTCGCGCGGGATGGCGGCGGACGGCACTTTGAAACAGTCGGCGAACCCTCACGGTCGGCGAGAAGCCACGCCTCGGACATCGAGTGGGCGATGCGCAAACAGAACTGGGGATGCCACAACGAGATGGCCGCCGTGAGTCGCGCGCGCAGGATGACCGGACACTGCGAGTCGGAGTCGCGGAAGACGACCCACGGGTGTCGGGCGGCGATGTTGAACTTCGGGATCAGCGGGTCGAGCCTGGTCTTGCCGCCCGCGACGCGGACCTGGTGAACCCAGTGACCCGTGTGTGTCACGACAGCTCTGGCCACCTCGCGATCGGATTCACCCGTCGACGACGACGTTGATCACCGACGCTTGCCCTGGCCCACGGCGATCAGGCCGGCCAGGTCGTGCGAGGCGATCAGGCCGTTGACGGTGTCGGAGATCGGCAGCTCCGCGGCCAGCTCACCGTGAGCGTCCGTGATGCCTGCCAGCACGTCGGCGATCGAACCGTCCGGGGTGACCCGCAGGACCAGAACCTCGTCGGGCCGCACCCCTTCGTGATCGAGCAGTTCCGGTGCGCGAGTGGTCACAAACGCCTGCAGCAGCGGCCGGTCGCGCTGGGCTGTCGCGAGGACAGTTGACAGCGTTCATCTGGGCAATGAAGTCCGCTCCGTACGGGAGCTGCTGGTTGGCGGCGATCTGCTCCAGGTGGGTCTGAGTGAGCCGCTCCCGGTCGACCTTGTCCTCCGCGTCCGGCCGGTCGAGGATCACAACCCCGTTCTTCTCGACCCGTTCCTCGTCGACGTTGGGCCGGTTGCGCCCCCCTCGCCGCGGATGGCCAGCCGGTACCGCCAGCGGTCCTCGCCGTCGCCGAGGCGCAGGTCGAGGATCAGCCGGCCGCCTTGGTTGTTGCGGGCGAACAGGCTGCGCACCTTGCTGATCCCGCCGCGCCGTTCGATCTCCGCGGACAGCTCACCGCCCGCACCGGCGATGTCGCCGAGAAATCGGAACAGGTCGAGCAGGTTGGACTTGCCCGATGTGTTCGGCCCGACGACGAACAGTCGATTGTCGATCGGTCACTCGAGTCGCTTGAAGTTCCGCCAGTTGTACGCGGTCACGTGCGTGATGCGCATGTGACCCCCTTCGTACTAGCTGACCCTCGACGTCACGATAGACAGCGCATCGTGGTGTCATACAGCGCATTGTGGCGCCGTCCGATCCGTGCACGAGCGCCGGAGCGCAGCAACCGACGATTCGCCGGTTGCTGCGCGTAGCACGGCCGATACGATCGGCCGGGGCGAGGGCCGCCCGACGCGAGCTGGGGGGTGCGCGGTGGTGACAACGACCGATCCGTCGACCGAGTCCGACCTCGCGATCGCACCGGGCTCGGTGGTGGTCGTCCGGGACGAGGAGTGGCTGGTCCGGGAGACCGAACAGACGGCCGACGGGCTGCTGGTGCACGTGCAGGGGCTGACCGAACTGGTCCGCGACACCCGGGCGTGCTTCTACCAGTCCCTCGACGACATCCGCCCCCTCGACCCGCGGGCGGCGCGGGTGGTCGCCGACGACAGCCCGCGGTACCGCAGGTCCCGGGTGTGGCTGGACTCGATGTTCCGGCGCACCCCGCTGCCGCTGGCCGATCCGACGCTGACGGTGTCGACCCGGGCGCTGGCCGACCCGCTGGCCTACCAGCGGACCGCGGTCCGCAAGGTGCTCGATCCGTCGAACATCCGTCCCCGGGTGCTGCTGGCCGACGCCGTCGGGCTGGGCAAGACCCTGGAGATCGGGATGATCCTGTCCGAGCTGGTCCGCCGCGGCCGGGGCGAGCGGATCCTGATCGTCTCCCCAAGGCACGTGCTGGAGCAGATGCAGCGGGAGATGTGGGCCCGCTTCGCGTTGCCGTTCGTCCGGCTGGACTCGGCCGGCATCCAGCAGGTCCGGCAGAAGCTGCCGGCCACCCGCAACCCGTTCACCTACTACAAGCGGGTCATCGTCTCCATCGACACCCTCAAATCGGACCGGTACGTCGCCGGCCTGCAGCAGCAGCGGTGGGACGCGGTCGTCATCGACGAGTCGCACAACCTGGCCAACTCGCTGACCCTGAACAACCGCCTGGCTCGCATCCTGGCCCGCAACAGTGAGGCACTGATTCTCGCGTCGGCCACGCCGCACAACGGCCGCAAGGACTCGTTCGCCGAACTGATCCGGCTGCTGGACCCGGCGGCCGTTCCGGCCGGTGGGGACCTGCCCCGCGACGCCGTGGAACGCCTGGTCGTCCGGCGGCACCGGCACAGCCCCGAGGTGGCCGGCGTCGTCGGCAATGACTGGGCCGAGCGGCTGCCGCCGAACAACATCCTGATCCCCGCATCGCCGGCGGAGGACGCGGTGGCCCACGAGCTGGCCGACCGGTGGCTGTTCCCCGGCCCGGGGGGATCCCCGTACAGCGGCGCCCGCGGCAGCCTGTTCCCTTGGACCCTGGCCAAGGCGATGCTGTCCTCGCCGGCCGCGCTGGCCGAGACGATCCAGCAACGGTTGCAGCGCCTCGACGATTCCGCCGACGCCGAGGCCGAACGGCACGCACTGAAGAACCTGGGCAAGCTCACCGCCGACGCCGTCCGGGAGCCGTCGGCGAAGTACCTGCGCCTGGTGCAGCACCTGCGGCAGATCGGCGTCGGCCGCGGATCGGCGACCCGGGCGGTGGTCTTCGCCGAACGCATCGCCACCCTCAAGGACCTGCAGAAACGACTGCCCAAAGACCTCGGCCTGACCGACGACGCCGTCCGGATCATGCACGGCGGGCTGCCCGACGACCAGCAGCAGGACCTGATGGAGTCGTTCAAACAGGCCGGGTCGGAGATCCGGGTGCTCGTCACCGGCGACGTCGCCTCCGAAGGCGTCAACCTGCACGTGCAGTGCCACGAGCTGGTGCACTACGACATCCCATGGAGCCTGATCCGGATCGAGCAGCGCAACGGCCGCATCGACCGGTACGGGCAGCGGGAGTCCCCGCGGATCACCGCTCTGGTCCTCGAACCCAGCCACGAACGGTTCCGCGGCGACCTGCGGGTGCTGGCCCGGCTGATGGACAAGGAGCACGAGGCGCACACCGCCCTCGGTGACGTCGCCTCGCTGATGGGGGAGTACTCGGTCAGCGCCGAGGAGGACGCCATCCGCGACGTGCTGGCCGGGGAGGGGTCGCTGGACGAGGTGGTTCGGCCGGTTGAGGACGTCATCGACGGTGACGACCTGGCGTCGTGGTTCGCCGACTTCGACTTCGAGGGCGCCCCCGACGCCGCGGTGACCGGCGGCGACAGCGAGGACGACCGGGGCACCGGCTTGTATCGGGAGGAGATCGATTACCTCGACGATGCGCTGCGCGCCGGACCGTTCGATCCGACCGGCCCGGCCGCCGCCGGTGGGGTGCAGTGGACGATGGACCGCGACTTCGGCGTCGCTCAACTGGTGCCCCCGCCGGACCTGGTCCAGCGGTTGGAGGTGCTGCCACAGACCTACCTGGCCGAACGTCGGGTCACCGAGAAACTCACCCTGGCAACCACTCTCACCCGCGGCAAGGACCGTTTGACCGCGGCGAGCGCCGACCGGGACGGTTCCGGCTGGCCCGACGCGCATTTCCTCGCGCCGCTCCACCCGGTGTTGGACTGGGCCGCCGACCGGGCCCTGGCCACCCTGGGCCGCAACCAGGTGTTCGCCGTTCGCGGCACCGTCCAGAACCCGACCGTGCTGCTGCTCGGCACCCTGACCAACCGCCGCGGGCAGGTGGTCGCCACCGGCTGGCTGTCCGTCGAGTTCCCGGACGCTGGAACGCCGTCCTTCGGCCTGGTCACTACCCACCCGTCGGCGGCCGAAGCCCTGCGCGACCTTGGCTTGGCGCACGAACGCAGCAACCCCGGTCCGGTCGCCGACGCGACCGGCCTGCAGCAGTTCATCGGCCCGGCGGTCGACCTGGCCCGGTCCACGATGTCCGGCACCCTGGACGCGGCCGCGGTCCGGGTCGCCCAGGTCGTCGAGGAGAGGTCGAAGCGACTGGCCCGCTGGGAATTCGAGGCAGACGCCCTGATCCAGCGGAGCGCGGTCAAGCAGCAACGGACCGGCGTCCGGCAGGAGCAGGAGTTGGTGGCGGCCATGGCCCCGGACCGGCAACTTGTCCGCCCGCTGGTGGTCGTCGTCCCGGACGAGGAGGGCCGGCTATGAGCGAGGCATTCCGAGCGAGTCATCGAAGCGCTCGCCGCGGCGGCCGAGCCGGCGACGCCGAGCGCGCGAGGCATTCCGGGAGGGCGGCGCGGTGAGCGCGTGGCCGGCACTGGTCGTCGGGGAGGGGTGGATCTCCGAGCACTATTTCGGCAGTGATGCCGGGGCGGGGTCGTTCCGGGCCGAGGTGTTCAAGCGACGCAAGGAGTGGGACGAGGAAGCGGCCGCCGACCGCCCGACCCCGCGCAGCCGCTTCACCCGGGAACGGCAGAGGCTCGAAGCCGATCTCGGGCTGCTGGGCGCCGATCTCGCCGCCGGCACCGCCGGCACGGCCACCGATGAACGCGCCGCCGCGATCGGAACCGCGCTGGTCACAATCCTGGAGTGGGACGGGCACGGCCTCCACCACCGGGTCGACGGCCCGGTCACCCGGGTCGGCGCACCGGGGGTACCGGACCGGACTGCGGTGGCCCTGGTGCAGGCCCGTCCCGTCCTCGATGTCGAGACGATCCTCGACCGGGACGCCGACACGCTGACCCGGCCTGTGGTGTTGGACGAGGAACGGCCGGCATTGACGTCCGCGTCGCGGCTGGTGTCCGCCCTGTTCGTCGACGACGACCCTCCCGCGTTCGTGCTGGTCCTGGCCGGTCGCTGGGTGCTGCTGCTGGAACGCGACAGGTGGGCCGAGGGGCGGTATCTCGCGGTTGACGTGCAGACGGTCTGCGAGCGGAACGACGCCGCCCGGGCCGGCGAGATCGACCGGATGCTGTGCTGCCTGAGCGCACCGTCGGTCGCGCCCGGTGCCGACGGCCAGGTCTGGTGGAAGCAGATCCTGGAGGAGTCGGTCAAGCACACGGTCGGCGTGTCCAAGGACCTGCGCGACGGGGTGCGGCTGTCCATTGAGCTCATCGCCAACGAGGTGGTCGACCGCCGCCGGGCCGCTGAGCTGCCGCCGCTGCCCGCCGACCAGGCGCAGCCGCTGGCCGTGCAGTCGCTGCGGTTCCTGTACCGGATCCTGTTCCTGCTGTACGCCGAGGCCTCCCCGCACCTGGGGGTGCTGCCGGTCGGCGCCGCTGAATACGACCAGGGCTACAGCCTGGACCGGCTCCGGGAACTCGTGCAGGTGACGCTGGCCACCGAGCAGGCCCGCAATGGGACTCACCTGTACGAGTCGCTGGGCGCGCTGTTCCGGCTGGTCGACCGCGGCCACACCCCGGCGGTCGTGTTCGACCCCGACGACGACGGCGACCCCAAGGCCGCCGCGAGCGAGGCGGCTTTCGGAGCCGGTCTGACGTTCCACGGGCTCCGGGCGGACCTGTTCAAGCCCGAGGCGACGGCCCACATCGACGCGGTCGGATTGGGCAACCAGACCCTGCAGAAGGTGCTGCAGCACCTGCTGCTCAGCAAGGAGAAGCGCGGCCGGGACCGCGGATTCATCTCCTACGCCGAACTCGGCATCAACCAGCTCGGCGCCGTGTATGAGGGCCTCATGTCCTACACCGGCTTCTTCGCCGTCGAGGACTTGTACGAGGTGGCCAAGGACGGCAACTCGGAGAAGGGCTCCTGGGTGGTGCCGGTCCGGCGCAGCGACGGCATCGACGCCAAGGACTTCGTCAAACACGAGGACGAGCTGACCCATGAGATGAAACCGGTGCTGCACCGCAAGGGCCGGTTCGTCTTCCGGCTCGCCGGCCGGGAACGTCAGCAATCGGCGTCGTACTACACCCCGGAGGTACTCACCAAGTTCACCGTCGGCCAGGCCCTCGCCGAGCTGCTGGATCAGGACGGGAAGACAACTCCGGCGGCCGACATCCTTGAGATGACCGTGTGCGAGCCGGCTCTCGGCTCCGGAGCGTTCGCCATCGAGGCGATTCGCCAGCTCGCCGAGCAGTACCTGACCCGCCGGCAGTCTGAGCTGGGGGAGCGGATCGACCCGGACCACTACCCCCGCCAACTGCAGCAGGTCAAGGCATACCTTGCGCTGCACAACGTGTACGGGGTCGACCTCAACGCCACCGCGGTCGAATTGGCCGAGATCTCCATCTGGCTCGACACCATGGCCGAGGGCCTGGCCGCACCCTGGTTCGGCCTGCACCTGCGGCGCGGTAACTCGCTGATCGGCGCCCGCCGGGCAGTGCATCCGCGGGCCGACGTGTCGTCGAAGGCGTGGCTGACCGCGATCCCGCGGGATGAGCCGCTCACCTCGCTGGTCGACGACATCGAGCACGAGCGGGTCGGCGGCGGCCTCGGCGGCGCCATCCACCACTTCCTGCTCCCCGCCGACGGTTGGGGCTCCGCGGTCGAGGCCAAGGAAGCGGTCGCGCTGGCACCGGACGCCGCGAAAGCGCTGAAGCAGTGGCGCACGAAGGTCAAGGCCAAGCTGACCCGGAAAGAGGTCGACGACCTCACCGAGCTCGCCCACCGCGTAGAAGTGCTCTGGCAGTTCGCGTTTCGCCGGCTCGAGGTCGCCGAGCGGGAGATCCGTCGCTCCATCCCGGTCTGGGGCGCGAACGCCCTGCCGGTCGGCGGTGCGGTACAGCGGGAGCAGATCGAGGCCGCCCTCGCCGACCCGAACGGTGCCTACCAACGCCTCCGGCTGGTGATGGATGCCTGGTGCGCGCTGTGGTTCTGGCCGCTCACGGACGCATTGACGAAGCGGGACAGCGACGATGCGGAGCCCATCCCACCGCCGGACCTGGCGGAGTGGATCGCTGGGCTGCAGTCCGTGCTCGGTCGGAGCCCGGAACTGCGGCGGCCCACTCAGCGCGGCAACCGCACCCTCGGCGAAATCCGGGACTGGGACGAACTCGGCCAGGCCGAGGAGAACGAACTGCTGCTCGCCGGCGCGGTGCCGATCGACACCGTCGTGCAACGCCATCCGTGGCTGCGGGTGTGTCGTGACCTCGCCACGCAACAGGGCTTCTTCCACTGGCAGCTCGAGTTCGCAACGGTTTTCGCAAAGCTGGGTGGGTTTGATCTTCAGCTTGGGAACCCGCCTTGGGTCCGACCCGACATCGATGTCGAGGCTCTCATGGCGGAGTCCGACCCCTGGTGGGTCCTGGCAATCCGACCCACGCAATCTGAAGTGCGCGAAATGCGGCGTCGCACCTTGGCCAATTCTGGCGCCTCAGAGATCATAGTGAACGGCGCATCGGAATTGGCATGCATTGGCAGTTTCGTAATCTCTCCCGCCGATTACCCCTACACGGCTGGCCTCAGGCCGGATCTGTATCGCGCCTTTATGCAGCAGGCCTGGCGCAATGCATCAGAAAATGGGATAACCGGCCTAATCCATCCAGAGACTCATTTCACCGACGAAAAAGCCGGCCGATTGCGAAGGGGATCATACAGGCGATTGCGCCAGCACTGGCAGTTCATAAATGAGCTGCATCTGTTCGAGGTCCATCACCTGGTCTCTTTCGGAGTGCATATTTACGGGTACGAAAGAGATCCAGCATTCAGGACTGCCACCTCCCTTTATCGACCGGAAACCGCTGTCCACTCGCTAGTCCATGACGGCAGCGGACCAGTGCCCGGCCTGAAGAACGAGGCTGGCCAATGGGACGTCACGCCGCACCGTGCAAGAATAATTCTTGTTGATATCAAGGTCCTGGCGTCTTGGCGCGAAATTCTCGATGCCGACAGCGTGCCTTCCGAACAAGCTCGCATGGTTTACTCGGTCAACAGGTCGGTGGAAGCGGTCGTGAGCAAGCTGACGCATGCACGTCGAATCGCCGGTCTTGGCCTCAACTTCTCGGGCGGGTGGAACGAAACAACCGATCGTCAGAAGGGCAGATTTGACGTCGAGTGGGGCGAGCCGTCGTCCTGGGATGACGTCATCCTGCAGGGACCCCACTTCCATGTCGCTAATCCGTACTATAAGAGCCCGAATAGCACCATGCGTAACAATCTTGACTGGTCGCTTGTTGATCTGGAAGCTTTGCAACCTGATTCCATTCCAACAACGTCCTACAAGCGTTCGGGTGATCGTTATGGCTATGATTGTGCCTACACGGATTGGGGTGACGACGACCGACCACAGCCATCTCGCGACTACTTTCGAGTGGCCTGGCGAAAAATGGCGGCGAACACGGGCGAGCGAACATTGATCACTGCAATCATTCCGCCGGGAGGTGCGCATATCGATGCGGTCCTCTGCCTTGGATCACCGTCCGTCGATGCCAGGCGACTTGCGGTGGTCGCAGGGCTCACGGGCTCGCTATTGTGCGACTTTTCAGTTCGAGTTTCTCCCAAAGCAAATATTCGCTATGCGACGATCGACCGCTTGCCGTTGGTCGATCTTGAGCACCCCTTGGTTGATGCCTTAATCCTGCGTACTCTACGGTTGAATGCGCTGACAGAAGCATACGGAGATCTTTGGTCTGGGGCCTTTTCGAATTCCTTCGCAGCCGACTCCTGGACATGGTCGAATCCGGCCTGTTGGGTAGTGGATCTGGGTGCCGTGGGCCACAAATGGAATTCGCAGGTAGCGCTGCGTCGCGGGGCGGTGCGCAGACAGGCACTACTCGAGGTGGACGCATTGGTTGCCCTGATGCTCGGCGTCACCGTCGATGAACTCTGCATCGTCTACCGCACCCAGTTCCCCGTCTTGTTTGGCTACGATCGCAACCGCGACTTCTACGACTCCAACGGCCGTCTCGTGCCGACCAGCGTGATCCAGGTGTGGAAGCGCAAAGGCGACGCGATCGACGAGGACGAACGCACCGCGACCAATGCGTCGGGCTACACCTATACGTACGAGCTGCCGTTCTGCACGCTGGACCGCGAGCACGACATGCGCGTCGCCTACGCGGAGTTCGAGCGACGGTTGGCGCAGCGCGCATGAGCGATGCCACCCGAACGAATCACTTGCACCGGTCGGGACCTCCGCGAGGAACGAGCGGACGTCCCGCATGAGTGAACTGCTGCCCACGGTCCAGGCGCACCGGATCCGCCGGAGCATCACCGACTACCTGACCACCACGTTCGCCCTGGCCGATCAGGATGTGCGGGAGGTGCTGGACGCGTTCCTGAAGCATCCGACGGACGGCATGTTCAAAGGCCCGTACCTCCGGATCCGGCTGCCGTTCCGGCCCGCCGACCTCGACCTGCCACAGGCCCTGGAGTGGTACGCCGGGCCGCCGCCGTACGGCCATCAGGCCGCGGCGTTCGCCCGGCTGTCCACCTGGCATCCGGACGGCACCACCCGCCGGGCGAAACCGACGCTGGTCACCACCGGGACCGGCTCGGGCAAGACCGAGTCGTTCCTGTACCCGATCCTCGACCACGTCCGCCGCGCCCGGCAGACCGGCGTCACCGGGACGAAGGCGCTCATCCTCTATCCGATGAATGCGTTGGCCAACGATCAGGCGTCCCGGCTGGCCCGGATCATCACCGGGCATGCCAAACTGGCCGGCGTCACCGCCGCCCTTTACACCGGGCAGGACGGGCCGCCGCGCGACCGGGTCACCGCGGACGGGCTGATCACCGACCGCGATGTCATCCGGGACGAGCCACCCGACATCCTGCTGACCAACTACAAGATGCTCGACCAGCTGCTGCTCCGCCGGGAGGACCAGGGCATCTGGCGCACGTCGGCCACCAGCCTGCGCTACCTCGTCCTCGACGAGTTTCACACCTACGACGGCGCGCAGGGCACCGACGTCGCCATGCTGCTGCGCCGCCTGGGGCTGACCCTGAAGAGCCACTGGCGCGCCGACGACCCGGACCTCACCGATGCCGACCGGAACCGGCCCCTCGGCCTCATGGTGCCCGTCGCCACCTCCGCCACGCTCGGCGACAAGGGCGACCCCGCCACCATGCTCGACTTCGCCCGCACCGTCTTCGGCGACGAGTTCCGAACCGACGTCGTCGTCACCGAGACCCGTATCCCGCTTGCCGAATGGCTCGCCGGCGACCCCGGACGCCTCAACCTGCTCGAACCGTTGACGATCGACAAGATCGACCCCGTCGCCGTCGGAGATGCGGTCGGCAGCCTCGATCGCGACCCCTCCGGCGCGGACCTGACCCGGACCCTGCTCCCGCTGCTGTTCGTGGGCGACCCCACGCTCCACCCCCGCCTCGGGATGGAAGACCCGCACGCCCTCCTGGCCCTGGCGAAGACCAGCCCGCTGGTGGCTGCCGTCGTCGGAGCCACCACCGACGCGATTCACCTCGACGACCTCGTCACCACCGTCGCCGGGCCCGCCGCGGGTGAACGAAAAGACGCCTGGCGCCGCACCGTCTCGGCCGTCGTCGCCATGCTCGGGCACCTACGCAGCCGGGTCGGCCGAAACGCCGCCTCCGTCGAAACCCATCTCTGGGTGCGGGAACTCACCCGGATCGACCGGGAGGCATCGTCCGTCGCCCGCTTCCGCTGGGCCGACGACGGACCGCCCGCAGCCCAGGACATCGAACAGGACGTGCGTCCCGGATTCCCGGCCGTCTACTGCCGGCTCTGTGGGCGGTCCGGCTGGGGTGTGGCCCTCGCGCCGGTCGGCGAGGGCCTCGCCGCCGACGACACCGACATCCGCCGCCTGCACCTGCTCCGGCAGGGACGGTTCCGCGCCCTGCTGTTCGCCCCCCGGGAGGGTGCCGCCGCCGCTGACGCCGACAAGCGGCACCCCGGCCTGGTCTGGTGGCACGTCACCCGCCGCGAACTGCTCGGCCGCGCGCCCGACGACGACGATCCGGACGTCCGGCAGGGACGGGTGCTGCCCGTCCTCACCACCACCGGAGCCCGCGCCGACGAGCACGCCCGTGACGACCACTGCCCGTCCTGCGGCACCCCGGACGGCATTCGCTTCCTCGGCAGCGCCATCGCCACCCTGCTGTCGGTGTCGCTCAGCGCCCTGTTCGGCTCCGGCAGCCTCGACGCGCGGGAGAAGAAAGCCCTCGTCTTCACCGATTCCGTCCAGGATGCCGCGCATCGGGCCGGCTTCGTCCAGGCCCGCTCGCACACCCTCACCCTGCGCAGCGTCCTGCGCACCGCGCTCGCCCAGGATCCGATCACCCTCGACGAACTTCTGGACACCGTGCTCCGCCGGGCCGGCGACGACTCCTTCGCCCGCTACCGGCTGCTGCACCCCGACTGCGCCGACCGCGACGGATTCAAGCCGTTCTGGAAGGCGCCGCGCCAGATGGCGGCCAAACCGGCCGTCCGGGAACGGGTCCGGCTCCGCCTGGCCCTGGACATCGCCCTGGAGTTCGGCCTCAATTCACGCACCGGCCGCACTCTCGAGCTGACCGGTTCCGCCTCCGCCGACGTCGACGCCGGACCCCCGGAACGGCTGGCCGGTACCGCCCGGTCCACCTTCCGCACCCTCGGCTTCACCCCCACCCTCGACTCCGGGGGCGAACCCGACAATGCGAGCCTGATCCGCTGGGTTCGCGGCGTCCTCGAACGTATGCGTACCCGCGGCGCCGTCGACCACCAGTGGTTCGACCGGTACCGGGACGACGACGGCAACCGCTGGTCCATCTCCGGCGGGCGGCCCCGCGACGAGGGAATGCCCGCGTTCCCGCCGGGGCGGCCGGCGCCCGGCTACCCGCGGGTCGGTGGCACCGCGAACACCCGCAGCGACACCAGTCTCGACCCGGTCACCGGAGCGCAGTCCTGGTACGCCCGCTGGACGTCCAAGGCGCTCGGGGTGGGCCCCGGCGACGGTGCCCATCTGGTCCGCGGCCTGCTGGATCGTCTCCACCGCGACGGGGTCCTGGCCACCCGGACCAGCCCGACCGGGGCGATCACCTACTCCCTGCCGACGGCCCGCGTCCTGATCCGGGCCACCGACCCGGATGTCGCGAGAGCCGGCCGGCACCAATTGATCTGCGACACCTGCCGGACCCCGACCCCCGGCTCACCGGACACCATCGCGCAACTGGTCGACGGCCCGTGCCTGGTCGACCGCTGTGCCGGCCGGATGCAGTACCTGTCGAAGCCCATCGACGGCGACTTCTACCGCACCCTGTACGCGTCGACCGATTCACGACGCATCGTCGCCCGTGAACACACCAGCCTGCTGGAGGACGCGGTCCGGCTTGCCTACGAGGAGGGGTTCAAACGCTCCGGTGGCGACCCGCAGGCGCCGAACGTGCTGGTGGCCACGCCGACCCTGGAGATGGGCATCGACATCGGCGACCTGTCCGCGGTGTTCCTCGGGTCGCTGCCGCGGACCGTCGCGTCCTACCTGCAGCGGATCGGCCGCGCCGGACGGCTCACCGGCAACGCCCTCGACCTGGCCTTCGTCACCGGGCGGGGTGAGCACCTGCCCAAGCTCGGCGACCCGCTGTCTGTGATCAACGGCGAGGTCCGGGCGCCGGCCACCTACTTGCAGGCGGAGGAGATCCTGCGGCGGCAGTTCACCGCCCACCTGCTCGACCGCATCGCCCGCGACGGCACCCGACGCCAACCGCATTCGGCTCGGACCGCGCTCGGCTCCACCGAACCGAACACCTTCCTCGGCGGCGTGGTCGCGCTGGCCGAATCCGACCCGCACGGCCAGGTCTCCGGGTTCGGCGCCGCATTCGGCAGCCTTCCTCCGACGATCCACGACGACCTCGTCGATTGGACCCGGGCCGACCACGGGCCGCGCTCCAGCCGGTTCGCCGACCACCTGCGCACCGCGATCGAACTGTGGCGGGCGACGGTCGCCGAACTGGAGGCCAGGGCGAAGACGGTGGATGCGCTGATCCCCGCCCTGGAGGCCGCTGTCGAATCGCCCGCCGTCACCGACGACGACCGGTTTGCGCTGCGCTCGGCCCGCTCCGCCCTCAAGCTCACCCGGGGGCGGCTGGCCGGACTGCAGAGCGACTACTGGATCGGGGTCCTGGAGCAGTACGGGATCCTGCCGAACTACACCCTGCTCGACGATCGGGTCACCCTGGACGTGGGCCTGTCCTGGACCGATCCCGACACCCGCCAGACACATCACGAGCACACCCAGCTGCAACGCGGGTCGGCGCAGGCCATCCGGGATTTCGCCCCCGGCAACCGCTTTTACGCCCGGGGCATGGAGATCGCGATCGACGCGATCGACCTGGGCGTCGACGGAGTGTCGGTGCAGTCGCGGCGCTACTGCCCACGCTGCGGGTATTCCGACCCGGTGCTACCGGCCGGCACCCCCGGTGGGGTCGGCCCGACCTGCCCCCGCTGCGGGTCGGCCGGGCTGGGGGACAGCGGCCAGGTGCTGGACACCGTCCAGCTCACCCACGTCACCGCCGAGGTCCGCCGGGACGAGGCCGGCGTCACCGACCGCAGCGACCAGCGGTACCAGCGGTCGTTCGAGATCGTGTGCACGGCTGACATCGACGCCGCCCACGTCACCCGGTCCTGGTACGCCCAGGATGTCGGGCTGCGCTGTCGCTACCTGCGCCGCGTCGACCTGCAGTGGGTGAATCTGGGTCCCCGGGGCGGTGGGGCCACCCGCGACCTGGCCGGGCAACGCGTCACCGGGCCGTTGTTCCGGGTGTGCGCCGGCTGCGGGAAGCTCGATTCGGCCGCCGCGGTCAACCTGCCGTACGAGCATCGCGCCTGGTGCCGGTACCGCACCGACCCCGACGAGCACACCGTCGAGGTGGCCCTCACCCGCACCCTGCGCACCCAGGGGCTGCTGTTGGATCTGCCGCCGACGATCACCGTCGGCGACCTGTTCGCCGTGCCCAGCCTGACTGCGGCCGTGCTGCTGGGCATGCGCGAGCTGCTCGGCGGCCACCCCGACCACCTCCAGGTCGAGCACATCCACAGCCCCGCCGGCGGGCAGGGCCTGACCCGGGAGGCGCTGCTGCTGCACGACGTCGTCCCCGGCGGGACCGGCTACCTGGCCGGGCTCGCCGAGCCCGAGCGGCTGCGCGACATCCTGACCGCCGCCTGGGAGGTGGTGCGCTCCTGCCCCTGCCAGACGGAGGATCGGCTCGCCTGCCACCGGTGCCTGCTGCCCTTCGCGCCCACCCGGCAGCTCGCCGTCGTGGCCCGGGCCGCCGCGCAGCGCCACCTGCAGACCCTGCTGGGCATCGACTCCGATCCGAACGCCCCCGTCGCCGCGACCTGGCGGTTGACCGACCACCCCGAGACCGAATCGGCCGAGTCCTACCTGGAACAACGGTTCCGGGCCGCCTTCGTGGCCCGGCTGCGGGCCATGAGTGCGTCGGTCACCGAGACCCCCGGTGCCTGGGGCAACACGGTGCAGGCAACGGTTCCCGGGTCGGCCGTCGTGTGGCGGCTGGTCCCGCAGGTCAACCTGCTGAACTCCCGGCCCGACTTCGTGCTGCAGTCCACCGATACCGCCGTGCCCGCGGTGGCGATCTTCGTCGACGGCGCCGCCCACCACGCATCGGTCTCCGCGAACCGTCTGGCCGACGACGCGGCCAAACGGGCACTGCTGCGGGAGGCCGGCCACGTCGTGCTGTCGGTGACCGCCACCGACGTCGACGCCGCCGAGTCCGGCCGATCCCCGGACGCAGCCTGGTACGACGTGGCCGCGAGACCGGCCGTCATCACCCGGTTCCCGGCCACCCAACGCGCCTACGACGAGGCCCGTCGCCCGCCGATCGACTGGTTGGCCGGCTGGTTGACCGACCCCGAGATCGATGAGCGGCGCCTCGCGGCGCGCGGCCTGCCGATCTTCATGGCCCGGCCCTCCCGACCTATGTCGGTGGACTCGGCAGTGTCCCTGGCGGAGATCGGCCGTGACGTGCTGGGCGGCACTACGCCGCCCACGGGAGCCCGTCGGGTGCAGGTGCGGCACGAGGGGCCTCTCGTCACCGTCCTGGAGCCCCTCCCGCAGGGCCGGATCGCCATCGCGGTCGTGCTGGACGACCGACCCGCCGCCCTGGCCTCCGAGGGGCACCGAGCGGCCTGGCGCGCCTGGTTGGCCCTGGCCAACGCACTCGCGCTGCGGGACGGGCCGACCACCGTCACCGTGGCGTCCCTGGTCGGTGCCGCCGGGACCGGCGGAACTGTTGCCGGTGATGCCGGATCCGCTGCGGCCGAACAGGTTCCCGAACAGTGGCGGCCGGCCTGGTCGGCCTCGGGTACCGATGCCGAGCGGCGGTTGCTCCGGGCGCTCAGCAGCCGTCCGGGGATCCCCGTGCCCGAGATCGGACCCGAAGGGCCCCAGGGCATTCCGCTGGACATCGCCTGGCCGCGGTATCGGGTGACGGTTGCGGTCAACGACATGCCGGACGCGGACCGTCAGGACCTCGAATCCGCCGGCTGGCAGGTCCTGCCGCCCGACCCCACCACCGTCGGCGCCGCCATCGCGGCCGCGCTCGCCGCCGATCACGAGGGGGACTGATGCCGACCCTGATCATGACGGCCCTGGCCAACAAGATGGACGGATCCATCAAGGCCAAGGCCATGACCTTCCTGCAGAAGCTCGCGGCCGACGACACCACCTCCGGGCTGCACATCGAGAAGATCAACGGCAGCGCCGACCCCAAGGCCAGGACCGGACGGGTCGACAAGTTCTGGCGCGCCGTCCTGTTCCGGATCGACACCAAGGGCGAGCCGGTCTACGTCGTCCACGGGGTCTGGCCGCACGACGACGCGATCGCCGAGGCGCGCCGGACCGTGCTGAGGATCAACCCGATCAACGGACTGCCGGAGTTCGACAACGCGGAACCGGCACCACCGGCCCCGGCACCACTGACCCGGGCGCCGGAGCAATCCACCCCATCGGAACCGTTCCTGGTCGGACTCGGTGTGTCGCGGGACGACCTCGTCGAGCGGCTCGGGTTGCCGCCCGCGGTGGCGGACGAGGCCATGGCGGCCGCCGACGAGGACGCCGTGCTCGCGGTCGCCGAACGACACGAAGGATGGGTCGGTCTACTGCTGGTGGATGTCGCGGCCGGTGACCCGATCGACGAGATCGCGCAACGGCTCGACCTGGAGAAGCCGACCGAGTCCGGGGACGAGAACCAGGACCTCATCGAGTCCTTCAACCAACCGGCGGCCCGCGCTCAGTTCACCTTCATCGAGGACCAGGAGGAACTGCGGCGCGTCATCGAGGCCGGGGACTTCGGCGCCTGGCGGATCTTCCTGCACCCGGAGCAGCGCAAGTACGTCGGGCGGCGCTACAACGGGCCGTTCCGACTGTCCGGGGGAGCGGGAACCGGGAAGACGGTGGTCGTGGTCCACCGGGCCAGGGCCCTGCACCGCGCGCACCCCGGCCACCGGATCCTGTTGACGACCTTCACGACCAACCTCGCCGACGCGCTCGCGGACAGCCTGCGTCGGCTGGATCCCGATGTTCCCGTCGCCGGTTCGCTCGGCCAACCCGGCGTGTTCATCCGTGGCGTCGACGCCCTGGCCGCCGCGGTCCTTCGGTCGGTCCCGGCGCCGGTACTCGACGGGGCCGCCGAGGCCGTCCTCGGGCACCGACGCCCCGCCGCCGCGAAGCGGACGGACCCCACGCTCTGGCGGCAGGTGGTCGAGTCCGGTGGCGGGCGCCTGGATCCCGATCTGGCCAATGAGGCGTTCCTGGTGGGCGAGTACTCGCTGATCGTCCTGCCCAACCGGGTCCGGACCCTGGAGGAGTACCTGCGGGTGCGCCGGCCTGGTCGTGGGGTGGCGCTGGACCGCGGCCGGCGAACCGCGGTCTGGGAGCTGATCGACGCCTACCGGCGGCGGGCCGCGGTCGACGGAACCCTCGACTTCCTCGAGGCGGCGGCCGTGGCCGCCGCCGTGCTGGGGGCCGATCCCACCCGCCGGCCGGCCGACCACGTCCTGGTCGACGAGGGGCAGGACCTGTCGCCGGTGCACTGGCAGATGCTCCGCGCGGCCGTTGCTGAGGGGCCGGACGACCTGTTCATCGCCGAGGACTCGCATCAGCGGATCTACGGGCCCAGGACCGTCCTCGGCCGGTACGGGATCAAGATCGTCGGTCGATCCCAGCGACTCACCTTGAACTACCGGACCACCCGCCAGAACCTGCGCTACGCCCTGACCATCCTGGAGGGGGGCGATTACACCGATCTCGAGGACGTTGCCGAGTCGACCGACTACCGGTCCGCCAGATCCGGCCCCGCGCCGGTGGTGTCGGTCGCCCCGACTCTCGGGTCGGAGCTCGACGAGGTCGTCGAACGCGTCCAGGAATGGACCTCCGGGGGAACATCAACGGAGACCATCGCCGTCCTGGTGCCCGACCGGTACCAACGCGACCGGGTCGCCGCCCGACTGGTGGAGGCGGGGGTGTCGGCGCGCGCCGTCGACCGCGAGAAGCCGCCTGCGGACAACGTCCTCGTGATGACCATGCACCGGGCCAAGGGCATGGAATTCTCACGGGTTGTACTCACCGACGTCGGCTGGTCCAGCGACGCCGAGGCGGCACGACTGGCCGAGATGGCCGAATCGGAGCGCAAGGATGCGCAGCTTCGGCAGCGGTCGTTGGTCTATGTCGCGGCGACGAGGGCGCGGGATGAGCTGGTGGTGGTGGAGCGCCGGTGACCATCGAGCCCACAGACCCCGATGCAATGACGCGGTCCGGCACTCGACACGACAGGAAGGATGACCATGGTTGCTGCGGAAGAGACGACGCTGCAAGCTCTCCTGGAAGGGACGAAGCAGTATCAGGTTCCGCTGTACCAGCGGACGTACTCGTGGTCGACGGCCCAACTGGCGCGGCTCTGGGACGACATCGCCAAGCTTGCCGAGGATCGGGTCGACACGCCGGGCGCCACGCACTTCGTGGGCTCGCTGGTTCTCGCGCCGAGCCCGTCGATCGGACCGACCGGGGTACAGCGGTTCCTCGTCGTGGACGGCCAGCAACGGATGACGACGTTGTCGCTCCTGCTCTGCGCCGTCCGCGATCACCGCGCAACGACGGAAGATTCCGAGCACCGGGACCGGATCAACGAGCTGTACCTGCAGAACAAGTGGAAGCCCGAGAACCAGAAGCTCAAGTTCGTCCCGACCCAGGCCGACCGACCCGCGTACGAGGCCTGCCTCTACTCGACCCCTCAGGCCGGTGGGACTGATCCCGTCGGGGCGGCCTACCGCTACTTCCGGACCCAGCTGGAGCAGGCGGACGACCCCGACGATCCCTTCGACATCGAACGCATCGAAGACGCCGTCATTTCGGGGCTTGCACTCGTCGCGGTCACTGCCCAACACGGCGACAACGTCCATCGGATTTTCGAATCCCTGAACAACACCGGGCTGCGGCTGACCCAGGGTGATCTGCTCCGGAACTACCTGTTCATGAGGATGCCGACCCGGGCGGAGAACGTCTACCACACCCTGTGGCTGCCGTTGCAGGACATGTTCACCGCTGAGCAGCTTGAGCAGCTGTTCTGGATCGACCTGGTGCACGACGACCCGAAGACAAAGCAAACCGATGTGTATGCGCGTCATCAGGTGCGTCTCGATCGACTCGCCGACGAGGCGCAGATCGAGGACGAGGTACGGCGGCTCGGTGTCCTGGGCTCGCTGTACAAGACGATTCTCGATCCCACACGCGAGAGCGACGCGGATGTGCGGCACCGTCTGGTCCGGCTCGCCGAGTGGGGAAGCACCACCGTGCACCCGTTGACCCTGCATCTGCTCCACCTGCGCGAGCGGAAGGAAGCCACATCGGAACAGGTCGCCGCCGCCCTGCTGATCGTCGAGAGCTTCCTGGTCCGCCGGCTGATTACCGGCTGGGCCACCGGCAATCTCAACCGGATCCTGCTGTCGGCGCCCCAGGAGATGGACCGGAGGCTTCCGGTGGACCAGGCCGTCCATCGGTTCCTCTCCATCGGCCGCAAGCACTTCGCCACCAATCGCCAGCTCGCAGAGGCCATCGGGTCGCGGCCGTTCTACCTGTCGGGTCGCGCCGGTCAGCGGTTCCTGGTCCTGGCCTGGCTCGAGGAGTCCTACGCCAGCAAAGAACCAGTGGGTCTGAAGAACCTGACGATCGAGCACGTGCTGCCGCAGAAGCTGACCGCGGCAGGCGAAAAAGAACTCGCCCTGGACCTGGCGGACGGTGAGGACGTTGGCCTGGTCCATGAATCACTCGTCCACACTCTGGGGAATCTGACCCTGACCGGATACAACCAGAGCCTGAGCAATAGTCCGTTCGGCATCAAACGGGAGAAGCTCGCCGCCAGCGGACTCGCCATGAACAAGGAGATCGCCGCACAGGATCGATGGGGACGGACGGAGATCCTCGACCGGGGGCGGCGACTGGCCGAACGCATCGCGACGATCTGGCCCGGTCCGCTCGACGTCGCCGACGACGATGCAGGCATCCGTTGGGACCTGGTCAATCGCGCCCTCAGGGAACTCCCGGCCGGGTCATGGACAAGCTACGGCGATCTTGCAGCCCTGATCGGAAGTCATCCGGTGCCGGTCGGCATGCGACTGGCGACGAAGCCGATTCCGAACGCGCACCGCGTCCTTCAGGTCGACGGTCGGGTGTCACCGGGGTTCAAATGGCTCGATCCCACCCGGACTGATGATCCGCGAGATCTGCTGGTGGCCGAAGGCGTCGTCTTCGACGAGCAGGGCCGGGCAGAGCAGGAGCAGCGGGCCGGTCTCGAGAAGCTTGCGACCTTGTGTGGCCTGACGGAGCCGGGCGCCGTTGGCGAGCTGCGAGACCTTCCTCCAGGACCGGAAGCTGATCGACGCGACAAGTTCCTGACTCAACTGGGTGACGTGCAGGAACCCAACACGGTTCACGGCGTGATCGCGATCCTCAACGGCTGGACTGCCATCGGCGGCATTGTCGAGTACGGCTCGTCGGCCGAGACCTCCGCATTCGCCTTGACAGAATGCCCGCTGCGACCGGGCGAATCAATCTGGCCGATGGTCATCTACCCATCCGGACGCGTCGAGGTGGTGTTCCAGTACCTGGCGACCCGGCCTCCGTTCGACGACGTCGAACTTCGAGAGGAACTTCGAATGCGTCTGAACCAAATGGATGGCGTGGAGATTCCTCCCGGCAAGTTGGAACTGCGTCCCGGTTTCGATCTCGACGTGCTGGCGACAGAGTCAAACCGAGAGACGCTTGCTGCGACCCTGGTGTGGTTCTTCGATCAAGTGCACGGGAGACAGGAAATCACAGAATAGTTCGGACATGGGTCGGCCCCATGGCCTCTCGGTTCTGGTAGACATCCATCGTGACTGACGGCCGGGAGTGTCCGAGCTGATCGGCGATCTGGCGCGGTGTGAACCCGGCCTTGTCGAGTTCTGTGGCGACCATCCTGCGGAAAGGACCGGCCGGTCACACCGACGTGACCGAGTCTGTCCAGTTCGGTCCGGATGACGCCGGTGATGTTGCTGATCCAGTAGGGCGTCTCCGCGCGATCGCTCTTGGGTCCGCGCGCTGATGGGAAGACAAGGTTGGACTCGGGGCGTGCCTTTGCCAGTCGCGCCTGCAGCATCGTCACCACCGCCGAGGGGAGAGCCAGTCGGCGGACCCCGGCGCGGGTCTTCGTCTGCAGTTGGCGTCGCCCCGCGCCGTTGACCGTGGCGTTGATCAGTGCAGTTGGTTCAGCGCTGTCGAGGTCCAATTGCGTCCAAGTGAGCGCAATCGCCTCACCGGTCCGGCAGCCGGTGCCGGCCATGAACGTGAGGATGTCGGGCAAGTCCGTCTTGCTGGTCTTCTCGTCGGCCTTGAGGTCGGCGATGATCTGCGCCGCTTGGGCCTTGGTGATGGGCACGGTCGGCGCCGTCGGCGACTTCGTTCCGCGCTCCACGCGCTGGGACAGGATCGCGAACGTCCCGTTGGTGGTGGGAGCGCTGGCGCCGTTGGTGACTGCGTAGGTCAGGGCTTGCCGCAGGATCCCGCGGCAGTTCTTGGCGATAGCAGGCGTCAAGGAGGCCAGGAACAGCGTGACGACCCTGGGAGTGACGCGGTCGAGCGATACCGACCCGAGCGAGGCGGTGCCACGTTGCGTTTCTTGATCGTCTTGTCGATCGCGTGGCGGTAGCGGAGGACGGTGCCGACGGCTCGGGCGTCCGTGGTGATGGGATCGGTGATCCAGGCGTCTAGCACGTCGCCGAGGGTGGAGTCGTTGGTGAATGCGGTGACGCGTCCGCTCTCGTTGGCCAGCGCCTCCGCGAGCCGATCGCCTTTTGAGGGGCTCATCCGCTGGGAGAGCCGTTCGATCGCCTCGTCCTTGGTCTTGCCGCAGGACTGGTACCTGGTGCGTCCCTTGTCCGTGCGGACGTACGCCTCGGCCGTCCATAACGCCACAACCATGCGCTTGCTGTCTGCCTAATGATCCGCGGTCGCTTTGAGCCGCCGGCGACGCTCCTTTCCCGTCACCCGGTCGATCACCCACGCCGTGGTGGTGATCTCGCCATGCGTCCCCGCCTTGAGCGGGTTCCGGCCGCGGTTCCACCGGCGGCGATCAGTCGATTCCGGAGCAGCCTGGCTCGCCACTTGACTCGCCACATGATTCGCCATTTGGTCCCTGAATGCCGATGCTGATCGCTGACCCGGTCTGAGGAATCTCGTGTAGGACGTGCCTCTGACCTGCACGAACGATGCTCATCGACATTAACGGCTGGCAACCCGATGTACTGAAGTGCGGGCGCAACTCGCAACCCGTCAGGTCGTGGGTTCGAGCCCCACTCGCCCCACTTCTCCTGGGCCAATTGTCGACCAGACACAAAGCGCCCGCCAATTGTCTAGCGGTCGGAATCCGGATAGTTCTAGTCGCCCGGTCTACCTGGCGATACGTCAACCCCCGTCTCGCACCGCATCCACGATATGCCGGCGCACCACGGTCAGGATGCCGCCTACCCGCTGGGCGAGCTCGACGACGGCCAGAGCCAGGCGGGGGTCCGGGAACGTCGACAGCGGCCGGCCGGCCGCGGCGAGGTGCTGGCAGGCCGCGGCGAGGTCGGTGGCGGCGATGGCGTTCCAGGCGAGGTCAACGGAGCGCTCGGGATACACCACGTCGGGGGCGACACTGACGGGCGACATCGACACCGTCTGGGCGAGCAGGCCGGTGACGCCGTCGCGGCCGGCCCGGCGGACCATCACCGCCATCTCGGGTGCCTGCGGTCGCCGCACGCCGAACCGGCGGGCGTGCCCGTCGATGGTCGCCGCCAGCGCCTGCAGGATCGTGTCGAGCGCCGCGACCGCGTGGTCGGACGGGACAACGAACACACCGCCGGCCCGGGTCTCGGTCGGATCTACGGGCTCGAGCACGGACGCGCGCAGGATCAGGGCCAGCATCGCGAACGTGGGCTCGTCGGCCGGCGCGGGGGAGACCCACGGGGGTGGCGTCGGGCCGGGCGGCAGCGGCGCGGGACTGGACGGTGCCGGTGGGACGGTGGGAGTCGGCCACGTCCCCGGGCCGGACGATCCCGGCCCACCGACCCCGGGCGAGGGTGCCGGCCCGGGCCATGAGGGCCCCGTGCCCGTCCTGGGCCCCGACGGGCCCCCGCCAATCCCAGGCCCCGCCGCGCCCGGCCCGGGTCCGGCGCCAGTCCCGGGCCCCGAGGCTCCCGACGGCCCCGGGTGTGCCGTGCCGGGACCCACGACGAGCGGCCCGGTGTTCATCACCGGCGGCAGACCGCTGCCGAAGCCGTCGGGAGCGCCCCATCCGCCCGGATCGCCGCCGGCCGCTCCGCTCCCGCCGGATCCCGCGATTCCGGCCGGCGCGCCGGGGCCGCCCGGAAGGACGGCCCCGCCGTGCGGGAACGGCGGCACCGTCCACCCAACCGGCGGCGGGACCCGCGGAGGTGCCAGCTCGCGGCGCAGTTCGGCCAGGGCCGCGCGGTGCGAGTGGATCCACGGCGGCGGGGTGGCCGAATCGAGAACGGCGGCGCACCAACGCCAACCGGCGTGCTCGTGGTCGGCGGCGTCCGGCAGGTAGCGCAGGATGCTGGCGCAGGCGGCGACATCGGCGGCCGGCCCGACCCACCCGCGCGGGTTGTACGCCGGCGTCAGCCCGCGCAGCTGCGGGTCGTCGAAACGTGGGGCCGGGTCGCACATCCGCACGACCCCGTCCTCGATGAACACGTGCTCGGGCTTGACGTCACCGTGCGCGTCGAAGGTTCCCCGATCGACCGCGTCGGCCAGTGCCGCCAGCACCAGGTCGACGTCGCCCGGCGTCTCCGGGGACTCGCCGACCAGGCGCTCCATCACCAGGACCGGTAGGCCCGACGGCTCGTGCGGCCAGAGCCCCAGCGAGCGGGGGAGTAGCCGGCCCCCGTCCCGCTCCAGGATCTCGGCCTCCCGCCGCAGCACCGCCGCGGTCAGGTCGGCACCGATCTCGACCGACCGGAACCCGGCCGGATCGGCCCGGAAGGCCTCGGCCGGCTTGTGCTCGGGGCGCCGCCCGGCCGGCGTGTCGAACCACACCTCGGTACGGTTCCCGCCGCCCCGCGGGAGGGGCGCCTTCGCCACCAGTCGTGTCCCGTCCAGGTCGGTGGCCGCGATGACCTGGCCGAAGCCGCCGCCGGTCAGGGTGCCGAGCAGCGGTTCGTGCAACTGGTAGGGCCCGGCGGTGCCCATCGCCGACGCCGGAGCCAGGTCGCGCCGGGATCGAACCCGGCCCGCGTCGACCTCCAGCAGGATCTCGTCCGCCCAGACGCTGTCGAAGCCGGAGTGCACGTGTCGGACCTGTTCGCCCCGGGCCAGCCGGAGCTGCCCGGTGACGAAGTCCGCGGGCATCGGCAGCGTCGCGCCGCGCAGCACCGCGGACCCCTGGATCGTCTGGATGCCCGACCCCAGGCCGCGCACCGTCGCGGTGACCGCATCCAGGAACAGCCGGCCGTCGGCGTCGACCCGCCAGGTCGCCACGTAGCCGCGCACGTTCGCCGTGTGCGGTGCGACCAGCCGCCGGGTCACCCCGGCGGACGCCAGTACCGGATCCAGCGGCGTGCCGAGCAGCAGCCAGTCCTGCCCGTCGAGCCGGATCGTGTCCGGTGTCTGCGCGGTCATCCGTTCGCCCCCCGATCAAGCCGTCCCGGCCGCCCGCCGGCCCCGGCCGGCGTCTTCACACCAGCACCCGAAGGGTCCGGGCCGGGGCCCGTCCGCCGGTCAGGCCGGCGTCCGGCCCCGACGGGACATCGCCGAGGCACGCGGACCCGCGGCCTCCGTCCGCCATCCGGATCGACCGCCCCGAGGACGACAGCGGTGGCACGAGAGGCGATCTGGACGACGTCCCCGGCGATCCGGAGTGACACGCCCCAGCCGGTCCGCCGGTCGCCACCGCCCTCGACACCCACACTGACACCGACACCGACACCGGACCCTGGAATCACCACTGCTGCACAGAGTCCCGACCCCGGCGCGGTCACCGAGTCACCGACCGGTCGGGTCGCCGGCCGGGAATCCGTGCCCACCGTTCGGCGGTCGATTCCGTCATGCGTCATCGCCCGGGACGCGATCCCGGGCCGCGGGCCGCGCTCGCCGCGGCCGGGTCACCATCGCGATCGGAGCGCAGCAGGCCGAGCCGGGACGCGATGGCGACGGCCTCCAGCTGGGAGTGCGCCCCGAGCTTGTCCAGGATGTGCTGGACGTGGTTGCGGACCGTGTGCACGCTGATGCCGAGTTCGCGGGCGGTCTGCTGGTTGGACCGGCCGGCGCCGATCAACTGCAGCACCTCGGACTCCCGCGCGGTCAGGTCGCCGCCCAGCGGTGCCGGCCGGCTGCCGAGCAGGGCGCCGACCATGTCCGGCGAGACGGGGGTGTCGCCGCGCAGCACGGCGGTGACCGCGGCCAGCACCTCGGCGATGTCCTGCCGCTTGGTGACGAAGCCGTCGCAGCCGGCGTCCATCGCCTCCAGCAGCACCGCGCGTTCGTCGGCGGCGGTCAGCATGAGCACCCGGCTCGTTGGGGAGCGTTCCTTCAATGCCCGCACGCCGCTGGCGCCGGTCGCGCCGGGCAACCGATGGTCCAGCACGACCAGATCGGGGGTCGTATCCGCGACCGCGACCAGGCCGTCACCGAGCGTGCCGAAGGTGCCGACCAGCGTCATGCCGCGGGCCGTCAGCACCTCACCCAACAGTTCGGCGAACACCTGGTGGTCGTCGATGATCACCACCGACGCCGCCGGACGCGGTGCTACCGTTCGAGACATCGTCATCGGCGACGATCCATCCGCGCGCGCCGGGGCGACCGGCCGGTCCTAGCGGAGTGGAACACCATGCACGAGCTCCTCGGTGACGGCGCCGACGCCACCGCGTCGAGCACCGTCCGCGTGGTCCGCGGCGGCGACGTCGCTGCAGTGCGCCGATCGTGTCCCGATACTGCCATCGTGGCCCTCGTCCGGTCGACCGACCCGCGGGCCGCCGTGGCCGCCCAGCTCGCCGGCGCCGACGTCGTCCTGCCCTGTGCCGACGAGAGTGCGCCCCATCCCGACGATCTCGCGGCCGCCCGGGCTGCGGCGACCGTGCTGGCGGGCCGGTCCCGGCTGATCCGGGAGCAGACCCGGGAAGCGGCCCACGAGGTCGCCGGGCAGGCGTCGTCCATCGCCCTGGTCGCCCAGTTGCTCGGACCGCAGGAGCCACCGCACCGGGCCGCCCAGCTCCGGGAGCTCGCCGCCCGCGGTCGCGCGCTGGCCTGGCGGGCCGGCCGGGCGGGCCGGGCCCGGGGTGCGGCCGTCGAGGCGGTCGACCTGTCGGCAGCGGTACCCGCGCTGCTCGACGACCGGGCCGCCGGCGCGGTCAGTGCCGACGGTGCCGATGCGGCGGACGCCGGCGATCGGAACGGCCGGGCGGCCGCGCCGGCGATCCGGGTCGACGTGCCGCCCGAGCCGGCGCCGGTGCTGGTCGATCCCGCGCGGTTGGCCGCGGCCCTGGCCGAACTCACCGGCAACGCCGTCCGGGCCGGGGCCCGCACGATCGCCGTCCGCGTCGACGCCAGGATCGGCGACGGCGGTGGCGGTGGGGACGGCGTTGGCGTCGGCCTCGTGGTCGAGGACGACGGATCCGGCCTGCCTGCGGG
>NZ_JBMDXT010000219.1:0-7529 GCF_048594475.1 Nakamurella sp.
TGGGGGTCGGCCGCGGCCTGGGGGTTGAGGGCCCCGCCCCCGCCCCCGCCCCGGGTCGGGTGGTACCCCGGATCGGGGGCCGGCGCGCGGCCGGCGGCGGTCAGCCCTTGTAGGTGTAGACCGACACCCAGTCGATCTGGAAGTGGCCGGCGACGCTCGACGCCGGTCCCACCGAGCCGGACTGCAGCTGCAGGATCCAGCGCATCGGTGCGGTCGGCACGGAGGTGGTCGTGGTGCCGAGGGTGGCGCCGTCCAGGTAGAAGGCCAGCTTGCCCGGCGACCACTCGATGGTGGCCGTGTGCCAACCGGTGAACTTCGTGCCGTTGGTGGCCCAGAAGCAGTTGTGGGTGGGGTTGTTCAGGCAGTGGTTGAAGGCGTAGATGGTCGAGTCGAGGCCGCCCTCGGGGAAATCGACCTCACCCTGATTCCAGTTTCCGCTGGTCGGCCAGAGCAGCGAGGCCAGCTTGTAGCCACTGAGCGAGTCGGACTTGAAGCGCATCGTGTACCGGCCGTAGGTCTGTCCGGCCCACGGGGCGGTGACGATCGGCGAGGGGGCGGCGGTGATCACCTTGCCGTTCTCGGTGCGCAGGTAAACGTCCATCACGCCACCGGAGGTGGAAATGGCACTGTTCTGGTAATTCGCGATGCCGTAGCTGTCGGTGAACCCGTCGTAGCCGGTCCATTTCGACGAATAGGCCGAGCCCGGGAAGGAACCACGGGGGACGCTGGTGGTGAAGTCGTCGGTGAAGACCTGCTTCCAGCCGGGCAGGTCGCCCACCGGCATGGCCTGCCCGCTGGGCGCGGCCGAGCCGCTCAGGGCGGCCCCGACGGTGAACTTCTGGGTCGCGCCGATCGCGGTCCAGGCGCCGTCGGTCTTGGCGCAGGCCCAGTAGGTGTACGTGCCGGCCGGGAAGGTCCGGCTCTTGGTCAGCGTGACCCCGCTGGTGGAGAGAGTGGCGGCGGACATGGGGAAGTCGTAGTGGTTGTTGTCGGCGTCACGGGCGCAGATGCCGGCCAGCGACGCCCAGACCGCCGGCGAGGCGGCGATCTTGGTCGTCGCGGTGACCGTCGAGCCGCTCACCGTGGCACTCAGGGTGCTCCGGGAGAGCGTCGCCGCCGAGGCCGCTGGGGCGACCGCCAACGTTGTCAGGGTGATGAAACCGAGGACGATCGCGAGCGCGCGCGAGCGTCGAATAAATGCGGACACGGGGGTGGTCCAATCCTTTCCAAGGAACTGCGGGCCAAATCCCCCCCGGGATCAGAAAATGCCTCGACCGCGGCCCCGCCGGGCATCGCCGCCCGGGAATCCGCCATCTACTCAGCGTTAATTCTGGTAACTGATCGTGCTGAGGTTAGCATGAAGGTTCAATGGCGCGCTAGACTTGACAAAACCGAAAAATGAAAGTGATCACCCGTTGTGCGTAAGCGACAATTCGCGGATTCACCCATTATGACTAACGGAAGTTCGCGAAAACGACTTTCACGGGGTCCGGCAGTGACCACCATCACGATTGCTCTGGCCCTGGTGGTCTCGCTGATCGGCCCGCCGATCGCCGTGGCGCCGGCCGCGGCGGCGCCCGCGACCCTGCCGCTGCAGGTCGATTTCGCGACGTCGACCACCACGCCCGCGGCCGGGTTCGTCCTGGACTACGGGCAGGCCTACGGAGCCCGGTCGGGCGCCAACCAGGGAACCGGACTGACCTACGGGTGGGTGTCCGACGGCACCGCAACGCCGCTGAACAACTCGGCCGGCGGGCGGAACCGGGGGACCGCCGGTGTCGATCCCAAGCAGAGCAGCTTCGTGCTGATGCAGCCGGCCGGCACGACGGCCGGCGCGTGGGAGGCGGAGGTGGCCGACGGCTGGTACTCGGTCACCGTCGGCGTCGGCGACTCCGGGCCGTACTACGACAGCGTGCACGCGGTGACCGTCGAGGGGGTGCCCGTGGTCGAGCCCTTCACGCCGTCCCAGAACGCGCGGCTGCGCACCGCGACGGGCACGGTCCAGGTGACCGACGGCCGGTTGACGGTGCGGCCGCAGGGCGGGACGAACGTCAAGATCACGTACCTGACCGTGGCGGCGGCCCCACCGCCGGTGGTCGACCCGGTTCTTCCGCTCAAGGTCGACTTCGGGGCCTCGACGAGCGTCCCGGTCGCGGGCAACGTGCTGGACGACGGGTCGGCCTTCGGGGCCCGGGCCCAGGGCCGGTTCGGCTGGGTGGCGGCCGGCACCACCACGCCGTTGAACCTGGCCGCCAACGGCCGGCAGCGCAGCGCGACCGGGCTGGCCGATCCCCGCCAGGCGAACTTCGTGCATATGCAGGGCGGGACGACCCCGACCCCCGGCGACTGGCAGCTGGGGGTGCCCAACGGGACCTACCGGGTGACCGTCGGCACCGGAGACGCCAGCAACGTCTACGACAGCCGGCACGCGATCACCGTCGAGGGCTCGGTGGCCATCGCCCCCTACGCGCCGACGTTCGCGACCAAGTTCAAGGTCGGCGTGGTCGACGTCGAGGTGACCGACGGCCTGCTGACCGTGAGCGCCGCGGGCGGCACCAACACCAAGATCGACTTCCTGGAGGTCCAGGCCTGGAGCACGCCGGTGGACCCGCCGTTCCCGATCGACGTGGACTTCGGGGCGTCCGCGAGCGTGCCCGCCGCCGGGTACCAGCTGGACGCCGGGGCGCCGTTCGGGCCGAAGCAGGGCAGCTACACCTACGGCTGGGTCGCCGCCGCCACCGGCGCGCCCCTGGACGTCGCGGCCAACGCGCGCCAACGGACGTCGACGCTGACCACCGACCCGCGGCAGCTGAGCCTGATCCAGATGCAGTCCGGCGGGGTGACCACGCCGATGGCCTGGGAGCTGGCCGTGCCCACCGGCACCTATCAGGTGACGGTCGGGGTCGGTGACGCGTCGGCGATCGACAGCACCCACACCATCGAGGTCGAGAACGCGGTCGCGGTCAACGGCTTCAAGCCGACCACGACCAACCGGTTCGCCACCGGCACGGTGATCGTCAACGTCATCGACGGGCGGCTGACGGTGGCCCCGACCGGCGGCGTCAACACCAAGATCACCTTTCTCGAGGTCGACTTCGTCGACTCCAACCGGCCCCGGGTCTCCCAGGTCACGCCGGGAGGCGGGGAGTCGGGCGCGGTGCGCGACCTGTCGGTCACCACGGAGCTGTTCCTGCCGGCCGGGGCGATCAACCCGACCACCGTCACGGCCGACACGGTCCTACTGATCAAGGTCGCCGACGGATCGGTCGTGCCGTCCTCGGCCAACACCAGCGGCGGCGGCGACGTGCTCGTGCTGACCCCGATGGCCACTCTCGAGGCGAACACCAAGTACCAGTTCGTGGTCACCGACGGGGTCAAGGACATCGCCGGGAACGCCTTCCTGCCGTTCAAGAGCACCTTCACCACCGGCACGCTGGTGTCCGGCACCGGGATTCCGGGCGTGGCGTTCACCCAGGAGGCGACGTCCGCGACCGGCAAGCTGTTCACCAGCGTGACGTTCGGACCGGACGGGCGGCTCTACGCGGCCACGCTCACCGGCACCATCTACCGGTACGACGTCGCCGCGGACGGGTCGCTGGGCAACGAGTTCGCCATCACCACGGTGCGCACGCTCAACGGCAACGCCAACCGGACCGTCATCGGGTTGACGTTCGACCCGGCCTCCACCGCGAGCAGCCCGATCCTGTGGGTCAGCGACAACTTCATGTACGTGGGCAACGCCGACGTGCCCGACTGGTCCAGCAAGATCGACCGGCTGACCGGCCCGGACCTGCAGACCGGTGAGACGGTGCTGGTCAACCTGCCCCGGTCGGCCCACGACCACGAGGCGAATTCGATCGCCTTCGGGCCCGACGGCAAGCTGTACTTCTCGATGGGCTCCAACACCGGGATGGGCTACCCGGACGTGGCCTGGGCCAACCGGCCGGAGGCGCAGCTGTCGGGGGCGATCCTGCGGCTGGACCCGGCCGCCCTGCCGGGGACGCTCCCGCTGGACGTGAAGACGGCCGACGGCGGCGGCAGCTACGACCCGGCCGCCGCCGGTGCCCCGTTGACGATCTACGCGACCGGGGTGCGCAACGCCTTCGACCTGGTCTGGACCTCGGCCGGCCGGCTCTACGCGCCCACCAACGGGTCGGCGGCCGGAGCCAACCTGCCGGCCGTCCCGGACCCGTTGCCGGCGGCCTGCGCATCGCGCATCGACAGTGCGACGAACGGCGCCTACACCTATTCCGGTCCGACGTTCGCCACCATCTTCGGCAATCCGGTGGCCCAGACGGACTTCATCCACAAGGTCTCCGCGGGCGGCTACTACGGCCATCCGAACCCCGCGCGATGCGAGTTCATCGCCTACGGCGGCAACCCGACCGCGGGGGCCGACGCCTGGCAGGAGTCGCAGTATCCCGTCGGCGTGGCGCCGGACCGCAACTTCCGCGCGGCCGACGTCTTCGACGGTGGCCTGCACGCCTCGGCCAATGGCACCGTGGAGTACCGGAGCTCCGCCTTCGGGGGCAAGCTCACAGGCAAGCTGCTGGTGGTGCGGTACAGCGCCGGGAAGGATGTGGAGGTGGTGGACGTGAGCGGTCCGGACGGTGCGGTCCGGGGCATCACCACCGGGGTGAGCGGTTTCGGCGGGTTCTCCGAGCCGTTGGACATCGCCGAGAACCCTTCCGGGTCGGGCGTGTTGTACGTCACCGAGCTCGGCGCGCAGCGGATCACGTTGCTGCGGCCCGCGGCCTGACCGGCGGGCCGCGCGGTCCCGCCGGGCCCGCGGGTCCGGCCGCCGCCGGCCGGCAGATGCAGTCGGGACCGGATCGATCGCGGTCCGGGAGAGGAGAGCGGTGCTCACGACCAGTCCGTCCGACGGTCTGGCCCCGGCCGAGCCGGATCGGCCGCACGTCGACCGCCGTCGGCGCCGCCGTGGGTGGGTGGTCGCCCTGGCGGCCACCGTCCTGGCGTCGGTGGCGCTGCTGGCCTGGACTCCGGCCGGCCGCTGGCTGCCCGGGGGGTCCGACCCGGCCGAGGGCACGTCGATGCCGGTGGGCGACCTGCCCGGCTGGCATCAGGTGTTCGCCGACGACTTCGACCGCACCGACCTGGGGCCGTGGTGGGACGCCTACGACGGGCAGCCGGCGGGTGACCCGCGCAGCCTGTGGGCCCCGGACCGGGTGCTGCTGGACGGCTCGACGATGACCCTGCGCGGCCAGAAGCGGACCGGCGAGCCGGACGCCCAGCTCACCACCGGGGGCGTGTCGAACTGGAAGGTCCAGCAGACCTACGGCAAGTGGGAGGTCAGGGCCCGGGTCGACGCCGGGGACGACATCACCTACGCCTTCCTGCTCTGGCCCGCCTCGGGCCAGTGGCCGCCGGAGATCGACTTCCTGGAGGACTGGGGCGGCACCCGGCAGGCCGCATCGGCCTTCCTGCACTACGCGACGCCCACCGGGCGGGACAAGATGCAATGGGACGTGCGGGCCGACTTCACCCAGTGGCACACCTTCGGCGTGGAATGGCTCCCCGGCCAGGTCACCTTCACCCTGGACGGGCGGGACTGGGCGACCTACCGCGGCGCGGAGGTGCCGGACGTCCCGATGTGGCTGGCGATCCAGGCGCAGGCCGGCGGCTGCGAGCGGCGGGCCGCCTCGTTCGGGGCGGCGCAGTGCCCGATCGCCGGCTCGCCCGCCGTCGCCGACATCCAGGTCGACTGGGTGGTCGTCTACGCCCCGTCGTGACCGACCCGCGCCGGCCGCCCGACGACGTCCGCGGGCCCGGCCGAGCGGCGCTCGGTCGGGCCCGCGACGGTCACGGTCGGTGCGGATCAGGGCCGGTAGGTGTAGACGGCGACCCAGTCCACCTGCAGGTGCCCGGCCACGTTCGGCGCCGGCTTCGTGCTCTCGGTCTCGGTCTGCAGGATCCAGTGCATCGGGGTGGACGGCACCGACGTGGTCGTCGTGCCCAGCACCCGGCCGTCGAGGATGTAGGTCAGCTTGTTCGGCGCCCACTCGATCGTCACGGTGTGCCAGTCGGTGAACCGCGCCCCGCTGTTCACCCAGTAGCAGTTCTTCGACGGGGTGCCGATGCAGTGGTTGAAGCCGTACATCGTCCCGGTCAGGCCGCTCTCCGGGAAGTCGACCTCACCCTCGTTCCAGTTGTTCGAGTCCGGCCACAGCAACCAGGCGGTCTTCCAACCGGGCAGCGCGTCGGCCCGCATCCGTGCGGTGAACCGGCCGTAGGTCTGGCCCTCCCAGGCCTTGGTGACGATCGGCGCCGGCGCGTAACTGATCGGTTGGCCGTTGACCGAGCGCAGATCGAAGTCCATCAGGCCGCCCTTGGTGGAGATGAAGTTCCGGTCGTAGCGGCCGTTGCCGTACGTGTCGTTGAAACCGTGGTAGGTCGCCCAGCGGGAGCCGTAGAGCCGCTGGAACGAGCCCGGGGCCGCCTCGGTGGTGAAGTCGTCGGTGAACACCTGCTTCCACTTGGGCAGGTCGCCGACCGGCATGGCCTCGCCGCTGGGCGCCGCCGCGGTCGGGGCCGTGGTGACGACCGGCCGGGGCGCCGGCGTGGTGACGGTGCCCCCGGTGCCCGTCGGCGTGACCCGCAGGGTGCGCTTGGCCCCGATGTCGTGCCAGGTCGTGCCGATCTTGGCGCACGCCCAGTAGGTGTAGGTGCCCACCGGCAGGGTGCGGGATGCCGTGATCGCCGTGCCGGCCGCGGTGAGTGTGGCTGCCTTGACCGGGAAGTCGTAGTGGTGACCGGAGGAGTTCCGGGCACAGATCCCGGCCAGCGCGGCCGCGGTCGTCGGCGTGGCACTGATCCTGGCGGTCGCGGTCACCGGGCCGGCCGCGGCACCGGAGGCCGAGACGGTGGCCGAAAGGGTCGGGGGCGCCGCGGCGGCGTTCGGCGCCGCCAGGAGGGTGGCGGCCAGGATCGTGGCGGTCACCGCTGCGACCAGGCCCGTCCGGCGGGGTCCGGAGCCACGGCGCCACCGGGTCGGAACGGCGGTGGAGCCGGTCGGTGCCTGGCTGATCATCGGTCACCCCTTGGTCTGTTCGTGGCGGTCATCGCCCTTCGGCTACAAAAGGTAGTCGTGTGGCTACCGAGCGCACATGATCCGGGGATGCCGTTCCGGTGACCCGCCATCTGAATGGCGTCCGATGGTGCGCCCACGTCACGGTGGGTCAACCGGCTCAGCCGGGTCTGATGCGAATGGCTCAGACGGGCCGTCCGCCCGCCCGGGCGTGGGCCGGGCCCGGTGACACCGAACGGCCCGGCCGGGGGATCCCGGCCGGGCCGTCGTCGGGCGCCGCTCCCGCCCGGTCAGTTCCTGGTCACGGCTGGTAGGTGTAGACCGACACCCAGTCGATCTGCATGTGGCCGGCGGCGGTCGCCGCGGGACCGGTCTGCTCGGTCTCGGTCTGCAGCATCCAGTGCATCGGCTTGGTCGGGATCGAGGTCGTCGTGGTGCCGGCCACCTGGCCGTCGATGATGTAGGTGATCGCGGTGGGGGTCCA
>NZ_JBMDXT010000022.1:0-3783 GCF_048594475.1 Nakamurella sp.
TCACGCCGCCGTGATCGCGCGGAGCACGTCCATCCGGGCCGCCCGGCGGGCCGGCCAGACCGCGGCCAGCACCCCGATCACGGCCGACAGCAGCACGAACACCACAAGCTGCCCGACCGGGACCGACAGCACCCGGATGCCGTCGTCCGCGGTGGCCCGCTGGATGCTGACCCCGAAGACCAGGCCCAACCCGACGCCCAGCACCGCCCCGAGCACGGCGATGGCCACCGATTCCAGCCGGACCATGGTCCGCAACTGCCGCCGGCCCAGGCCGATCGCGCGCAGCAGGCCGACCTCGCGGGTGCGTTCGATCACCGACAGCGCCAGCGTGTTCACGATGCCCAGCACGGCGATGATCACCGCGAGCCCGAGCAGCGCGTAGATCACCGCCAGCAACTGGTCGACCGGCGCCCGCTGTTCGGCGGCGAACTCGTTCTGGTCCTTCGCGGTGACGGTGGGCAGCTCCGCGATCACGGCGTCGATCCCCGCGGTGACCGCGCCCGAATCGGCGCCCGGGGCCGCCGCCACGTACACGGTCGAGTCGACCGGCTCCAGGTGATCGAGCACGGCCGGTGGCACGATCAGGCTGCCCGCCAGCTGGTTGGGTTCGACGATGCCGGTCAGCGGCAGGTCGACCACACCCGAGGGCAGGGTCACCGCCACGGTGTCACCGACGCGCCACCCGGAAGCGTCGGCGCGGTCCCGGGCGGCCACCAATCCCCCGCCGTCCAGCCGGCCGTCGGTGACCACCAGGGACGTCATCCGCCCGAGTCCGGTGGGATCGGCGGCGACGAGGAACGCGTCGGAGCCGTCGATCTCGGCCGTGCCGTACCGCACCGGAACGACCTCCGCGACGCCGGGCAGCGCCGCGATCCGCTGTC
The DNA here is from genome assembly GCF_048594475.1 of Nakamurella sp. Classification (NCBI taxonomy): domain Bacteria; kingdom Bacillati; phylum Actinomycetota; class Actinomycetes; order Nakamurellales; family Nakamurellaceae; genus Nakamurella; species Nakamurella sp. The sequence goes on from NZ_JBMDXT010000022.1 coordinate 882, forward strand.
CGATGGCCGCCGAGAACGGGGCGCCGACGGCGTTCGAGACCACGTAGTCGGCCCGCAGGTCGGAGGCGACGAGCGCGTCCACGCTGGCCTTGGCCGACTGGCCGATCACCGCCATCGCGCTGACCAGGGCCAGCCCGATCATCAGCGCCGATGCGGTCGCCGAGGTCCGGCGCGGGTTGCGCCGGGCGTTCTCCCGGGCCAGCCGGCCGACCGGGCCGAACAGCCGGGGGAACGGCCAGGCGATCAGCGCGACCAGCGGCCGGCCGATGACCGGGCTGATCAGGGCCACCCCGACGAACACGCCGAGCACGCCGGCGCCCAGCTCGGCCAGCCCCCCGTCGAAGGCCAGCGACCGGACCATCAGGGCGGCGCCGGCCGCGCCGATCACCGCCCCGGCGATCAGCCGGCGCCGCAGCGAGGACTCGGGCATCGCCACGTCGTCCCGCAGCGCGGCGACCGGCGGCACCTGCGCGGCCCGGCGGGCCGGCAGGTACGCGGCGAGCAGGGTGATCAACACGCCGACCGCGTAGGCGACCACCACCGTCCGCCACTGGAAGACCAGGCCCGCGCTCGACAGGTCCAGGCCGATCGCCCCGAACAGGGCCTTGAGCCCGACGGCCAGCCCGAGGCCCAGGGCCAGTCCCACCGTCGAGCCGACGACGCCCACGACCAGGGCCTCGGTCAGCACCGACCGGGTGACCTGGCGCCGCGATGCGCCCAGGGCGCGCAGCAGGGCCAGCTCCCGGGTGCGCTGCGCGACCACGATCGAGAAGGTGTTCAGGATCAGGAAGGTGCCGACCACGAGGGCGACGGCCGCGAAGACCAGCAGGAAGGTCGTGATGAAGGACAGGCCCTCGGCCAGGTCGGACTGGTTCTCCGCGGCGATCCGCGCGTCGTCCAGTGCCTCGTACCCGGCCGGCAGGGCGGCCCCGACCGCCGCCGCCAGCGCGGCGTTGTCCACCGAACCGTCGCCGGTGACGGCGATGTCGGTATAGGCGTCCGCGCCTCCCAGGTACAGCCGCTGGGCGGTGGCCGGGTCCATCAGGACCAGGGTCGCACCGATCGTGTTCCCGGTCCGGCCGAACCGGGCCGTCCCGACGAGCGTGCCCCGCACGGTCGGTTCGGTCCCGGTGGTGACCAGTGTGATCTCGTCCCCGAGGGCGAAACCGGCAGCCGCGAAGGACTTGTCGTCCACGACGAACTGGTCGTCCGCCGCCGGCGGGTTCCCGCTGGTCAGCGTGACGATCGGCGACCCGTCGGCGGCCGGGCCACCGGTGAACGTCGTGCCGATCCCGGGCGCGCCGCCGCCACTGCCGACGATCTTGCCGTCCCGCCCGATCAGATAGGTGCTCTGATTGAGCACGGTGCCGTCGACCCGGGCGACCCCGGGGACGTCGGCCAGCGCGGCGGCCAGCTCCGCGGGCACGCTCCGCGCGTCGGCCCCGGTGAAGCCGCCGGTGTCCGCGGCACCGGCCGGTCGGACCGTGACATCGGGGGCGGTCTGCCGGAACAGCTCGGTGAAGCTGCGGTTCAGGGTGTCGGTGAACATGAACGTGCCGGCGACGAACGCGACGCCCAGGACGATCGCGAACGCGCTCATGGCGAGCCGGAGCTTGTGCGCCAGCAGGCCTTTGAGGGTGACGGTGAGCATCGCCGGTCAGCCCCCGGCCGCCGCGGTGGCGGGCCGCGCATCGAGGTGCTTCATCGTGTCCAGGACCCGCTCGGCGGTCGGGTCGGCCATCTCGTCGACGATGCCCCCGTCGGCCAGGAACAGCACCCGGTCGGCGTAGCCCGCGGCACCGGGGTCGTGCGTGACCATCACGACGGTCTGCCCGAACTCGCTGACCGAGCGCCGCAGGAACCCGAGAACCTCGGCCCCGGAGACGGAGTCGAGGTTGCCGGTCGGCTCGTCGGCGAACACGATGTCCGGCCGGCCGGCCAGCGCCCGGGCGCAGGCGACCCGCTGCTGCTGGCCGCCGGAGAGCTGATTCGGCTTGTGGTCGAGCCGGTTCCGCAGCCCGACGGTGTCGATCACGGTGTCCAGCCAGGCCCGGTTCGGTGTCCGCCGGGCGATGGCCAGCGGCAGGGTGATGTTCTCCCAGGCGGTCAGGGTGGGCACCAGGTTGAACGACTGGAACACGAACCCGATCCGGTCGCGGCGGATCCGGGTCAGTTCCCTGTCGCCGAGCCGGGTCAGATCGGCGTCGCCGATGAACACCGCACCCGACGTCGGCGTGTCCAGCGCGGCCAGACAGTGCATCAGGGTCGACTTGCCGGAGCCGGACGGTCCCATGATCGCCGTGAACTGGCCGGGCCAGAAGTCGGCGTCGACCCGATCAAGCGCGACGACCCCGGTGTCCCCCGCGCCGTACACCTTGTGCAGACCGACCGCCCGGGCCACCGGGGCCAGGCTCGGTGGTGCGGTGATCGTCGCCGGCTCTGCTGCTGCGTGACTCATGCTCGTCTCCCGTGGTTTTCGCAGCCGATTTCGGCCTTGGCAGGGACGCTACGAAGCCGCGCCGGAACCGGACATCGGGTGACACCCCGGGCCGGGCCGGGGAAAACCCCACCCCGCCCCCGGGTCCGGCCCGACGCCCGGCGGTGGCCCGGCCCGCCCGGCGGGCTAGCGTCGTGACGATCGAAGGGAGACGCCATGACCGTCCCGACCATCGACCTGGCCCCCGGCCTGACCGTCAGCCGCCTGGGCTTCGGTGCCATGGCCGTCAGCCACGTCTACGGTGAGACCGACCCCGAGCAGGCGCTGCGCACGCTGCACCACGCGGTCGACGAGGGCATCACGTTCCTGGACACGGCCGACGTCTACGGGCGGCCGCGGGGCGGGCCGGCGGGGGCGCCGGGCCCCCCCCCAGCGCGGGGGGGCCGCCCCCGCGCGCCCCCCCCG
>NZ_JBMDXT010000220.1:0-9357 GCF_048594475.1 Nakamurella sp.
GGGGGTGGCGGGCCGGGGGGGGGGGGGGGGGGGGGGGGGGGGGGGGGGGTGGGGCGGGGACGACGTGGGCGGGGGCCGCGCGGGAGGGCGCGACCCCGGCCCGGCCGCAGGTCGGATCGGATCAGATCAGATCAGGTTAGGTCAGGACTGCGACTCGTTGAACACCTCGGTGAGCAGCCAGACGGTGGTGTCGGCCGGCAGGGTGCCGTGGTCGGTCAGCGGGACCGAGCTCATCAGCAGCTCGCCCTCGGGCATCGGCACGGACTCGGTGCCGGTGTTGGCGGCGACGGTCAGCTCACCGTTGGTGAACTGCAGCACCCCGGGGGCCGACTCGACCCAGCCGACGGTGCCGACGGCCAGCGCGAACGCCCTCCGGAAGGCCAGAGCGGTGCGGTACATCTCCAGCGTGGATCCTTCGACCTCGTGCTGCCGGTCGCGGGCCAGCTCCGCGTACGCCGCCGGCTGCGGCAGCCAGGTGGCCCCTCCGGGGCCGAAGCCCAGGCCGGGTTCGTCGGCCTCCCACGGCAACGGGACCCGGCAGCCGTCGCGGCCGGCCTCGGTGTACTGCGACCGCCACCAGGTCGGATCCTGCCGCAGGTCGTCGTCCAGCGACGTGTGATCGGGCAGGCCGAGTTCCTCGCCCTGGTAGACGTAGGCCGACCCGGGCAGCGACAGCATCAGCAGCGTCGCGGCGCGCGCCCGGCGCAGGCCGAGCTCGTGATCGGGCTGCACGTCCTCGGCGCGGATGCCGTTGGGCCGGGGACCGGCCGGCAGGCCGAGCCGGGAGACGTGCCGGACGACGTCGTGGTTCGACAGCACCCAGGTGGTCGGCGCACCGACCGTCTCGTTGGCCGCGATCGACTTGTCGATGGTGGCGCGCAGGTGGGCCGCGTCCCACTCGCTCTCCAGGTAGCCGAAGTTGAACGCCTGGTGCATCTCGTCGTCCCGCACGTACCGGGCCAGACGGTCGAGCGAGGGCACCCATGCCTCGGCGCACAGGATGCGGTCGGGGGAGTAGGTGTCGAGCAGGGCCCGCCAGTCCCGGTAGACCTCGTGCACGCGGTCCTGGTCCCACATGGGGCCGGTGAGGAAGAAGCCGTCGGTCTCCGCGTCCTGGGCCGCCTGGTCGGCGGGCGCCTGGTCGGGCAGGCCGGGGGCCTTGATCAGCGAGTGCGCGACGTCCACCCGGAAGCCGTCGACGCCCCGGTCCAGCCAGAACCGCAGCACGTCCAGGAACTCGGCCCGGACCTCCGGGTTCTCCCAGTTCCAGTCGGGCTGCTTGGTGTCGAACAGGTGCAGGTACCACTGGCCGGGGGTGCCGTCGGGGTTGGTGGTGCGGGTCCACGCGGGCCCGCGGAAGCAGGACTCCCAGTTGTTCGGCGGCAGTTCGCCGTTCTCGCCGCGCCCCTCCCGGAAGATGTAGCGCTCGCGCTCGCGCGAGCCCGGTCCGGCGGCCAGCGCGGCCTGGAACCACTCGTGCTCGTCGGAGGAGTGGTTGGACACCAGGTCGACGATCACCTTCAGGCCCAGGCCGTGCGCCCGCTGCAACATGGCGTCGAAGTCGGCCAGGGTGCCGAAGACCGGGTCGACATCGCGGTAGTCGGCGACGTCGTACCCGGCGTCGGCCTGCGGGGACTTGTAGAAGGGGGACAGCCAGATGGCGTCGACGCCCAGCTCGGCCAGGGCCGGCAGACGGCGGGTGATGCCGGGCAGGTCGCCGATCCCGTCACCGTTGGAGTCGGCGAACGAGCGGGGGTAGATCTGGTAGACGACGGCGGTCCGCCGCCAGTCCGGCCCCGGGTTCTCGAGGTCGGCGGTGAGCTCGGTGAAGGTCACGGTGGTTTCCTCGATGGTCATCGAAGGCACCTCTCTGCAGTGGTGGGTCTGCACTGGTGGGCGGGGCCGGGTAATACGGGCAATGACGCCGCCCCCACCGAGAGGTTGATCGATTCAGATATGTGTGCCGCGGATCACTCCGAGGCGGATGAACCGGCGAATTCCTGCAGGAATCGGGCCACCACCAGCGCCATGTTCGCCACCTCCGACGGATGCACGCTCTCGTTCGGCGCATGGATGCGGCACTCCGGCTCGCAGACCCCGAGCAGCATGATCTCGGCGTCCGGGAACGTCTCCTGGAATACGGTGCACAGCGGGATGGACCCGCCCTGACCCTGGGTCTCCAGGTCGCGGCCGTAGGCGTCGGCCATCGCCCGGGCCATCGCGTCGTACGCCGGACCGCCGAGGCTGCCCGCGAACGGCGCTCCGATCCCGCCGGGTTCCATGCTCACCCGCGCCCCCCAGGGCGCCGCCGCGCGCAGGTGGGCGATCAGCTTGTCGCGGGCGGCGGCCGGATCGGTGCCCGGCGGCACCCGCAGGTTGAGCCGGGCCCGGGCCGACGGCTGGATCGCCGCGGACGAACCGACCACGGGTGGGCAGTCGATGCCCAGGATGGTGACGACCGGCCGGGCCCAGAGCATGTCGGCGACGGTCCCGTCGCCGAGCAGGTCGACGCCGTCCAGCACCTGCGCGTCGCTCCGGAACCGGTCGGCCGGGTACTCCGCGCCGGCCCAGCTCCCGGATGCGTCGAGCCCGTCGATGGTGGTGTTGCCGGCGGCGTCGCGCAGCGTGGCGAGCATGGCCACCAGGGCGGCCAGCGCGTCGGGCGCCGGGCCGCCGAACATGCCCGAGTGCAGGACCGAACGCGCCGTCTCGACGGTCACGACGAGGTCGGCGACCCCGCGCAGGGAGGTGGTGAGGGTCGGTCGGCCGACCGCGACGTTGCCGCTGTCCAGGACCAGGATCGCGTCGGCTCGCAGCAGCTCGGGGTGCCGGGGCACGAAGTCCTCCAGGCCGCCGGTGCCCTGCTCCTCCGAGCCCTCGCCGACGATCCGCACGGTGACCGGCAGGTCGTCCCCGAGTGCGCGCAACGCGGTCAGCACGACGGCGATGCTGCCCTTGTCGTCGGCCGTGCCCCGGCCGAACCAGCGTCCGTCCCGCTCGACCAGCTCCCAGGGCGAGCTGAGCCAGGCGGCGTCGTCCAGCGGCGGTTGCACGTCGTGATGGAAGTACAGCAGGACCGTCGGCGCGCCCGGGGGGCCCGGCCGCACGCCGGTGACCGCCTTCGAGCCGTCCGCCGTGACATGCGCGGCCACCTCGGAGAGCCCGACCGAGGTGAACGCGTCGACCAGCCAGTCGACCATCGCGTCACACCCCTCGACGGGGAACTGGGCGGCGTCGTGCACCGACCGGAAGGTGACCATCTCGGCCAGGTCGGCTTGGGCCTGCGGCATCAGATCCCGGATTCGCTCTCGCAGCATCCGGTCAACCTATGCCAGCGCCGGGCGGTCGGTCAGGAAGGCATGGACCCGGGCAGCCCGTTGACCAGGAAGGAGCCGATCCGGGTGATCCCGTCGGCGGACCACAGCGGGATCAATCGCGGGCCGGCGGCGATCGCGGCTTCGGTCATCTCGATCGCCTCGTTCGGCGTTCGGGGCTCAGGTCCGCGCAGATCTGCCCTGGGTACGTATCCGGTTCGTCCGTCGACCCCGCACGCCGAGATCAGATCCGGCGCGTCCTGCGGAGTGGCGGCGTCCGCTTCCGACCCGTATCGCTGGCCCCGGGAATTCCGGGGGAAGTCCTCGTACGACGTGGCGCTCATCGCCGCCCACCACCTGGGTTTATTCGTCCGGTTTCGCCAGGCTGTTCGCTCCCGTCGGGGCGCCCCGGAAAGTCCAGCCGAACGATCGTTCGATCCGAAGCCGGCCGGCTCACCTGGCGGAAACCGAGCCGGACGAAGACGGCTTCGCGGCCGACGTGCTCCATCCCGCGTCGGCGCACGCCGGTGGACACCGGCCAGGCCTCGACCGCCGCCGCCCCCCGGCGCCGGGCGAGGTCGACGGCGCCGCGCAGCAATGGCAGGAGGAGGCCCTGACCGGGGCGGTCCGGGCTGATGACCGTGCACGCCACGAGCCAGACCGAGGTGTCCTCGTCGCAGGGCCGGCCGGCCAGCGGACTGCTCCGGCCCCTCTCCGCCGGGCGGAAACGTGACCGCGGCCCGCAGGCGCACCAACCGACCGGCTCGTCGTCGATCAGCGCGAGCACGCCCGTCGGGCCCTGCGCCGCCATCGTCTCGAATCGTCGCCGGTTGCCGCCGGAATACCAGCCGACAGCGAATTGCCCGCCCGACGAGCAGAACGCCATGCACCGGCAGTGCCTCGTGGTCCGCCGGAGCTCGAACAACCGGCTCAGGTCTTCGAGATGGTCAGGGCCCACGACGGCGAGACGGAATTCGACCACGACCGACCTCCTCGCCGAGCGGCGCCCGTCGCGCGCAGGCTTCACGACCGGGTCCCAGGATTGTCCTCCCGCGGTGGGACCGGGTCATCGCCGGTCGAGGGGCCACGCGCGGTCGTTCCGGGGTGCTGGGAGCGACGGGAACTGGCCCCTTGATGGGTGCCCCGACGCTCCCCAGAGTGCGCGCCGTGCGAGCATGGCGAGGTGGCCGACCGCGCGACGCGCTATACGAAGCTGGAGTCGACGCTGCTGGCGGTCGCGGGCGCGCTCCTCGTCGCCAGCTTCGTCTGGTTCGTCGCCGGGGACGCCGGCCAACGGCACGGCCAGGAACTGCTCATTCCGGCGGCCCTGCTCCTGGCGCTCGTGGTCGTCCTGCGACGCCGACGCGGCGCTCCGCGGTAGGGTCCGGTGCGCCGCGGCCGGATCCGAGAGTACGGAGAGCTCAGCCGGTCCAATCGATCTCGTCGAACAGCGCCCGCAGCCGGGCGCCCCGCGCCGGATTGAGCGCCCCGACCCAGGAGATCCGGCCGAGTAGATGTGCGCGAAAGTCGTGATGGGCGTTGCGATTGGCGGCCCGGGGGCCGTTGCGGCGGCAGTCGTGCAGGACCGCCTTGAGCTGGTCGTAGTCCGGTCGCGGGACGTTGGTCCGGTCGTTCACGACGATCCCGGTCACCGTCTGCCGCCGGTGCCGGTGGCACTCCCGGGTCTTGCCCGGATGCACCGCGAACCCTTCCTGCTGAATCATCTTCTCCACCGCCGCCACCAGCGCCCCCGAGCGCTGCGCGAAGGTGTGGTCGCCGGAAAAGGTCAGGTCGTCGGCGTAGCGGGTGTACCGGGCACCGGCGGCTCGGGCGTAGGAGTCGAGCCGGCGGTCGAGGGAGAACGCCACCAGGTTCGCCAGCGCCGGTGACGTGGGCGCGCCCTGCGGCAGGTGCGGCGCGGCCAATCGCCGGCCGAGGCGGGCGTCGCGGCCGGGGTCGGCGCTGACGGGCATCGCCCGCAGGGCCGCGACGGGCGTGGCGTGCGTCGTGAGCCCGACGAGAAGGTGTGCGACCGGTTCCGGATAGCCGGCCGCCCGCAGCACCCCCCAGATCCGTCCCGGGGTGATCGAGGCGAAGAAGTGCTCGATGTCGAGGGCGATCGCCACGTCCGCGCCGACGTGCTCGGCGGCACCGGTGATCGGCGAGCGGCCGGCGACGAAGCCGTGCACCGCCGGGTGGATCGGGATGGGGGAGAGCAGGTCGTCCAGGATCGTTCGTTGCAGCGCTCGCAGATCCGGCTTGGGCGCCTCGATCAGCCGGGCGCCGCGCGGCCGATGCAGCCATCGATAGCGGTAGTGCGCGATCCCGTCCCGGTGCGCGCGCCGGGCGCGCCCGTACGGGTCGGCGAACGTGTCGAGGGCGTCGAGCGTGATGCCGAGGTGGTCGGCCAGGTCGCCCGTGTGGTCCAACACCGGGGTGGGGAAGGGCCGATGGATCATCCGGGTCGGGCTGCTGAGCCGGATGACCGGGGCCGGCAACCGGGGCGACGACGTGAGCGCCCGGGCCATCGCCGCGCTCTGCCGGACGAACGCGGCCAGCTCGCGCGGCCGGTCGGCCGGCGGTCGATGGTAGGCGGCCAGCACCTCCCGGACCATCGAGGTGAGCCACGGCGGGCGCCGGTCGATCACCCGTCGTGTGCGCTCGAGAAGTGCCTGCTCGCTCCAGGATCCGGCCAGCATGGCGTCGGCGAGGGCGGTCGCGAGGCGGTCGGCCGGGCCGCTCACCTGGGCATTCCGCTGCGGCGGTGGTGGGCGACCTGTCCCTGCTGGGCGGGCACGTGCATGCGCGGAGCGCATCGACGTGCCGGCACGGTGGTGCTGACTGCAGTTGAGCCACCCCGGGGGTGCCCCGGAGCGTCCGGACCGTTGCCGGCCGGATTTCTCGCCCACCCCCGCCGCATGCGGTCACCCTCTCACGACGGTCCGACAGTCCCGGTTCGACGATGGACTCGCGGTCGCCGGCCATGCTCGACGGCGTTCGGCCCGTTCGGCCGCGGCTCGGCGCCCGATCGAGGGGTTCATCGCGGCGGATTGGCTCGGTGCTGGTGCGGGTACCGCCCGGGTGTGCGTACTGGGAGGCCGTCCCGTCCGAGGTGCCCCTGGCTTGCTGACGGTGCCTGGTTTGATTGGCCGCAGCGTGGTCAATAGTCGACTCGGGTGGACGTTCGGGACGGGCGTGTTTCTGCTGTCGGCGGGATCTGCCTTCCTGATCGGCGGGATATGGAAGACGACATCGTCCGATTGATTCTGGGTTTGATACTGCTGGTGGCGACCATTCCGATCCTGTGGGCGTGTCGACGTCGCCGGAGGCGCTGATGAGCGCCGTTCCATCCCTTTCTCTTCGCCCCCGTCAGCCGGGACGTCATCCTGGGGAGCATTCATGAGCTGGAGGCCGTGGCAGGTGTGGATGGCCCTGGCGTGGGGGTGTCGTCGTTCTGGTGATTCTCGGCCTGGCCGCCGGTGGCGTCATTCCCTGGGTCAGCGTGTCCACCGTGACCGTGCTGACTGGGTGCGTCTCGGCGGTGGCCTGGTGGACGGATCACCGGGTGCGGCGTCGACTGTGGGAAGCTCGCGCGGCGGACAGGGAGGGTGACCACCCGCCCTGACGCCGGCCTGCCGGAGACGGCCGCCCGGTCGGTTCGGGCTGCCTTCACGGAGGCTGGCGAGATCAATTGAGTGGGGTCGGATACCTTGATTGCGGTACCGGACGTCATCGGCGACACGGTGACTCAGATCAGATTCGACCATGCCGTGACGATTGTCACCGACCATTCCCTACTGCGCATTCAGACTGGTTTCCAGTTCGCGGACGGGGCGGGGAAGTTGGTCATCGATCCAGAATGCGCAAGGCAATTCGCAAACCGCATTCTGGGTGCCCTCCACCGGACCGTCGAATCGTGCAATTATTCAAAGGTCGGCACCATGTCCGTGGGGCTGGCCGGTGGGGCGGCGATCACCGTGAAGCCGAGCGCCCGCTACGAGGCGTGGAACTTCTCCATCAGCGGAGACCGGCCCCGGCTGCTCGTGAGCAAGGTCGGCGGCGGCGTCGCCGTGTGGAATGAAGCGATACCCTCGTAGCGTTTGGCTACCAACAAATTGCCTCTGCGACAGAGGCTCCCGCCCCTCTGGGAAGTCATCAGCATCCCGTGACACCACCCGATTTCTCGCCGGCGGACGTGGAGCGTGTCCGCCAAGCAAGCCGCCTTGATCTGGTGGTGGGTGAGCACATTTGGCTGCGGCCCGCCGGAACGGGTCAGTACAAGGGCTCCTGCCCCTTCCACGAGGAACGGTTCGCCAGCCTGGTGGTCGCACCGGCTGTTCATGGAGGCCGCTACCACTGCTTCGGATGCGCAGCGGACGGCGGCGTCCTTCGACTTCGTCACGGCCATCCGTCACGTGACCTTCGGGCACGCCGTTGTCTACCTCGCCACACGGCAGGCATCGACCTTTAGGGGTCTCCTGATGAATCCGGGTCCTCCGTCGCCGCATTCATCCAGGACACCCTCCCGCGCTCGATGCTGGCCTCGCAAGATCGGCCAACTACCTAGCCGGTTCTCCCGGACCCGTCTCGGATCAGCCGGTCAGTGGTCCGCCGACTCCGGCCGGACGACGACCACCGGCAGGGTGGCGTTGGCCAGCAGGGACCGGCTGACCGAGCCGAGCACGATCCCGGCGAACCCGCTGACCCCGCGGGTGCCGACGACCAGCTGGGCGGCGCCCTGGGCGGCGGCGTACTCGAGCAGCGCGTGCTGCGGCTTGCCCGCTTCGATCGCGGTGACCACCTCGACGCCGGGGTGGGCGGACCGGCGGTCGGCGACGGCGCCCGCCAGCTCCTCCCGACCGCGGTCCTCGGTGGAGCCGTGGGCGCAGTGCACCACGTGCAGCGGCACGCGGTGGGCCTGCGCGGCGGCGAACGCGTAGTCGATGGCGTTGTCCGAGACGTCCGAGCCGTCGGCGCCGACCACGATCGGTCCGGTGCCGGGCCCGGGATCGCGGACGACGGCGACCGGGCCGAGCCCGTGCTCGGCGGTGTGCACGGCGAAGGAGCCGATCAGTTCCTCGGTCCGCGAGGCGTGCCCGTGCGAGGACACGACGGTCAGCAAGGCCTCCCCGCTCGCCTCGATCAGGGCGGTGCCGGCCGACTCGTGCAGGATCCTGGGTTCGACGTGCAGACCGCCCCGGTCGTGACCGATCTGCTTGACCACGCCGTCGACCAGCTCGGCCGCGGCGATCTGCGCCTCCTCGTAGGGGATGGAGCCGGGCAGCGCGGCGTCCTTGGAGCCGTAGGCATAGAGCTCGAACGAGTAGAGCAGGACCAGGTGGGCCCCGCGGGCGTGGGCCTCGCCGGCCGCCCAGCGGGCCGCCGCGGTGGACGTCTCCGAGCCGTCGATGCCGACGACGACCTCGCGCTTTCGCGTCATTCCCGTGCTCCCTCACCCGGCCGGGGCGCCATCGGCCCAGGTCCAGCGCCGACGATACCCAGGCCGTTCCGTCGGACGGGTCAGGAGACCGGGCAGGTCCCGGCGGAGTCGAGCGGAACCGAGCAGTAACTGTTCTCCCAGACGGCCTTGGAGCCGGCCTCGCCGACCCGGAACACCTGGAACGTCGCCGCCCCGGCCACCACCACGGCCAGCACCGCGATGACCACCCCGACCCACGGGGCCGGCGGTCGGCCGGTGCTCTTGAGCACCGCCGCCGGCAGCCCCCAGGCGATCAGGGCGACCACGAACAGCCCGATGGCGAACCACAGCATCGTGTCGCCCAGCTCGACGTGCTCCTGGATCAGCGGAGTGGAGCGCACCCGCTTCTCCAGCCACTCGCCGGCCTCGGTGGCCAGCGGGGTGACGACCAGCGCGGCCAGCGCCACCAGGGGGGTGATGATGCCCAGCCGTCGCCGGGCGGCCGGCCAGATGGCGGACAGCACCGTCAGCAGCGCGGCGACGGGGATGAGCACCACCACCGCGTGCACCAGCAGGATGTGCGTGGGCAGGCCGTTGACCTCGTTCAGCATGTCGTGATCATCT
>NZ_JBMDXT010000221.1:0-5109 GCF_048594475.1 Nakamurella sp.
GTGGCGCGGTGGTCGTCGCGGCCTGTGGCAACGCCGGCCCCGCCGCCCCCCCCACGGCTCCGCCCACCGACCCGGTCAGGGCGGCGCTGGCTCGCGTCGACAGCGCCAACGCCGCCGTCACGCAGGCGCAGGGGGCGCTGACCGCGGCCCATCAGAGCTTCTGCGGCACCGCCGAGGGCTACGTGCAGACCCTCGACCGCTACGGCCGGGTCTTCACCCAGGCCGCCGCGACCGTGGGCGACGTGCAGACCCTAGGGGCGGATCTGGTCGCCCCCCGCGAGGACGTCGTCACGGCCGGCGAGGCCGTGGACAGCGCCCGCACCGGCCTGACCGCTGCGGAGCAGGAGCTCGCCGACGCCCAGGCCGCGCTGGCCGACGCGGTGACCGAGGCCGGCGCCTCGGCCGGCGGGACGGCCGGCCCGACCGGGTCGCCGGCCGCCGGCCCCGCTCCCGACACCGACAGCGCGCCGGCCACCGACAGCGCGCCGGCCACCGACAGCGCGCCGCCGGCCGTCACCACGCCGGCGCCGGTCCCGGCGGCGTCGATCGACCGGGTCCGGCAGGCCGAGCAGGATCTGGCCCAGACCGCGAACGGCATCAACTCGGCGACCCCGCTGGTGTCCGCCGGGGCGGCCTACAACTCGGCGGCGCTGGCCCTGCAGATCGCCTGGCTGAACCTGCTCGGGGACGCCGGCTGCTTCTCCGACGAGCGGCAGGCGCAGGCGGCGGTCGCGCTCAACGCCTACACCCTGGCCCTGCAGAAGGATCTGCAACTGGCCGGCTACGACCCGGGTCCGATCGACGGCATCTACGGTCCGCAGACCGTGGCCGCCGTCGAGCAGCTGCAGGCCGACAGCGGCCTGGCCGTCACCGGATTCGTCGACGAGGCGACCGCCCGCGCGCTGGCCGCCCGGCTGGCCGCGGTCGGCCAGCAGGCGGCGGCGCAGACGGCGGCGGAGACGGCGGCCCTGCAGGCGGTGCTGTCCCTGATGGGGTACTGGACCGGGCCGGTCGACGGGCAGTGGACGGATGCGCTGACCCAGTCGTTGACGCAGGCCCAGACCGCGTTGGGCGTCCCCGCCACGGGTCAGGTCGATCCCGCCACCATCGCCGCCCTCCGGGCCCGGCTGGCCGAACTCGAGGCGGCCGGATCGGCGGCGCCCGCCACGGTCACCGCGACGCAGACCGAGACGGCCAAGCAGACCGAGACGGCCACCGAGACCAGCATCAAGACCAGCACCGCGACCGAGACGGCCACCCGGACGGAGACGGCCACCGAGACCGTCAAGACGACCAAGGTCCCGAGCGAGATCCCCCCCGAGCCGCCCACCACCCCGGAACCGACGACCGGCTGACGGGACACCACGGAAGGAAGATGCACATGGCAGAACAGGACATCGGACCGATCGACTACCTGGCGCTGGAGTTTCCCCAGGCCAAGATCACCGGTGAGGGCTTCGCCGCCCTGCTGGACCTGGTCAATCGGGGGATCATCCGGATCCTGGACCTCCGGTTCGTCATCGGCGGGCCGGACGGCACGTTCTCCGGGGTCGCCCTGGCCGATCTGGACCACGACGGGGTGCTCGACCTCGCCGTCTTCGAGGGCGTCTCGTCCGGGCTGCTCGGCGACGAGGACCTGGCCGAAGCCGCCGCGCTGGTGCCCGAGGGAACGGCCGTCGGCGTCATGATCTACGAGAACACCTGGGCCGGGCCGTTCGTCACCGCGATGCGCAATCACGGGGCCCGGGTGCTGGCCGACGGCCGGATCCCGGTCCAGGACGTCATCGCCACCCTGGACAGCCTGGAGTCGGCTCCGGCCTGACCCGGCCTTTGCCGGCTCGACCCGGCTTGCCGCACCCGTCTCCGTTCCGCACGCTCACGCCCGAAAGGCAGACATCACCATGGGACTTCTCCGCGGGATCGCCCGCACCGCCGCCATCGCCGGCACCGCCACCGCCGTGTCCAACCGCGTCTCGCGGCGGCAGGCCAACCGGTGGGCGGCCAAGGACCAGCAGGCCGAGGAAGCGGCCCAGTACGAGCAGCAGCAGCAGTACGAGCAGCAGCCGCCGCCCCAGTACGCCCCGCCGCCGCAGCAGTACGCCCAGCCCCAGTACGCGCAGCCGCAGTACGCGCAGCCCCAGTACGCCCCGCCGCCCGAGCCGCCGGCGGCTCCCGCGGCCGAGCCGCTGTCGACCGACGACATGCTCGAGCAGCTCAAGAAGCTGGGCGAGCTGAAGGAGGCCGGCGTGCTCACCGACGCCGAGTTCCAGGCGTCGAAGGCCAAGATCCTGGGCAGCTGATCGCCCCCCGTGCGCACGGAGCCCGGACGGGGCCGTGCGCACGGGGAATGCGGGCGAGGTGCCGGAGCGAACCGGGCTAGCATCGCGGTGCCCTTCGTTTCACCTCCGGCACCCGCCGGCCGAGCCCCAGGAGTACCCGTGTCCAGCGCCCCCATCGCCCCGCCCGCCGCGCGCGTGTGGGTCCCGGCGGGCACGACGGCGGGCGCCGCGGTGCGCGAGGCGGGCCTGCCGAGCACCGGCCCGCAGGCCGTGGTCGTCGTCCGGGACGGCGGCGGCCGGCTGCGTGACCTGAGCTGGGCGCCGGAGTCCGACGCCGAGGTGGAGGCGGTCGCCGCCGACACCGACGACGGCCGCTCGGTGATCCGGCACTCCGCGGCGCACGTGCTGGCCCAGGCGGTCCAGGACAAGTTCCCGGAGGCCAAGCTGGGCATCGGCCCGCCGGTCAAGGACGGCTTCTACTACGACTTCGACGTCGACCGCCCGTTCACCCCGGAGGACCTGGCCGACCTCGAGAAGCGGATGAAGCGGATCGTCAAGGCCGGACAGCGCTTCTCGCGCCGGGTCAGCACCCCGCACGACGCCCGCGCGGAGCTCGCCGGCGAGCCGTACAAGCTCGAACTGATCGACCTGAAGTCGGATGCCACCGGTGCGCAGTCGGCGGAGGAATCGGTCGAGATCGGCGCCGGCGAGCTGACCATCTACGACAACCTGCACGCCCACACCGGTGAACGGATCTGGGGCGACCTGTGCCGTGGCCCGCACGTGCCGACCACCCGATTCATCCCGGCGTTCCAGCTGACCCGGTCCGCGGCGGCCTACTGGCGGGGGAGCGAGAAGAACCCGCAGCTGCAGCGGATCTACGGCACCGCCTGGGAATCCGCCGAGGCGTTGGCGGCCTACCAGCAATGGCACGCCGAGGCCGAGCGGCGCGACCACCGCAAGCTCGGCGTCGAGCTGGACCTGTTCTCGTTCCCGGACGAGTTGGGTTCCGGCCTGGCCGTTTTCCATCCCAAGGGCGGCATCATCCGCAAGGAGCTGGAGGACTACTCGCGGGCCAAGCACGTCGCCGCCGGCTACTCGTTCGTCAACACCCCGCACATCACCAAGGGGCGGTTGTACGAGATCTCGGGCCACCTGGACTGGTACCGGGACGGCATGTTCCCGGCCATGCACCTGGACGCCGAGCTCGGTCCGGACGGGGAGGTGCGCCGGCCCGGCCAGGACTACTACCTCAAGCCGATGAACTGCCCGATGCACGACCTGATCTTCCGCTCGCGCGGGCGGTCCTACCGCGAATTGCCGTTGCGGATGTTCGAGTTCGGCACCGTCTACCGGTACGAGAAGTCCGGCGTCATCCACGGTCTGACCCGGGTCCGGGGCATGACTCAGGACGACGCGCACATCTTCTGCACCCGCGAGCAGATGCGCGACGAGCTGCGCAGCCTGCTGACCTTCGTGCTGGAACTGCTGGCCGACTACGGGCTGGACGACTACTACCTCGAGCTGTCCACCCGGAACGAGGAGAAGTACGTCGGCACCGACGAGAACTGGGCGGTGGCCACCGAGACCCTGGCGCAGGTCGCCCGGGAGTCCGGCCTGGACCTGGTCGACGATCCCGGTGGGGCCGCGTTCTACGGCCCGAAGATCTCGGTGCAGGCGCGCGACGCGCTCGGCCGGACCTGGCAGATGTCCACCATCCAGCTGGATTTCAACCTGCCCGAACGGTTCGAGCTGGAGTACACCGGTTCGGACGGCACCAAGCAGCGTCCGGTGATGATCCACCGCGCGCTGTTCGGGTCGGTGGAGCGGTTCTTCGGCGTGCTGACCGAGCACTACGCCGGGGCGTTCCCGGCCTGGCTCTCGCCGGTGCAGGTGGTCGGGATCCCGGTGGCGGACGCCTTCGGCGACCACGTGCAGGCGGTCGTCGACGCGCTCGTCGCGCGCGGGATCCGCGCCGAGGCCGACCATTCCGACGATCGCATGCAGAAGAAGATCCGCAACCACACGACCGCCAAGGTGCCGTTCCAGCTGCTGGCGGGGGAGAAGGACGTGGCGGCCGGCGCGGTGTCGTTCCGGTTCCGGGACGGTACCCAGGTCAACGGGGTGCCCACCGCGGCGGCCGTCGAGGCGATCGTCGAGTGGGTGCAGCAGCGGCGCAACGACGCGCCGACCGCGGCGGCGTTCGCGCACCTGCGGCCGGCGACCGGCGGCGTGGATGGGTGAGACCGGCCCCACCGGGCCGGACCCGGGCCCGGGCGACCTGGTCGCCCAGGACGGCATCGGCGTGCCCGACCAGCTGGCCCGGCTGTGGACCCCGCACCGGATGGCCTACGTCAGCGGCGGGGCGGGGGACTCGGGTGCCGCCCGGCCGGACCCGGGCTGCCCGTTCTGCCGCATCCCGTCCCTGTCCGACGAGGACGGCCTGATCGTCGCCCGGGGTGAGCGGGTGTACGCGGTGCTCAATCTGTACCCGTACAACCCGGGTCACCTGCTGGTCGTGCCCTACCGGCACATCCCGGACTACACCGACCTGGACGCCGGAGAACTCACCGAGTTCAGCGCGTTCACCCGGCGCGCCCTCGAGGTCGTCCGGTCGGTCAGCGCGCCGCACGGCTTCAACATCGGCATCAACGCCGGGTCGGCGGCCGGCGCCGGCATCGCCCCCCACCTGCACCAGCATCTGGTGCCCCGGTGGGGCGGCGACGCCAACTTCATGCCGGTGATCGGCCAGACGAAGGTGCTGCCGCAGCTGCTGGCCGACACCCGCGGGCTGCTGGCCGCCGCCTGGCCGGCCGCGTCCTGACGCCGG
>NZ_JBMDXT010000222.1:0-21344 GCF_048594475.1 Nakamurella sp.
GCGTGGGCCCGCGGGGGGGGCCGGGCGGGGGGGGGCGCCGCGGCCGGGGGTTTGGTTGGGGGGGGGGGGGCCCCCCCCCCACCGGGGGCGCCGCCCCCCCCCCGGCCGGTCGGGCCGCGGATCCCGCGGCGGAAACGATGAGGCCGATCGACGGGTCGGTGGGGGACCCGGCGTCCGATCCGCCGGTGTCCCGCGGATCCGGTTCGGGTGACCGGGCCGACCCTGACCCGAGCGGCTCGGCCGACCCGGGCGCCGACGACTCCTCCCGGCCGCGGTCGACGACGGGACCGGGGGCGTTGGCTCCACGGCGGACCCGGACGGGTCGACCGATCTGCATCGGCCGGGTGTCCTGCCGTCGACCCGGCTCGAACCGCCACTGGACGCCGATCGGCCCGACGGGCCGGCGCCGACCCCCGACCAGGCCCTGACCACGGCCGACCTGACCGGCCTGGTCCGCCGGCCGGCCTCCGACCCGGTCGACGATCAGCGGTGCACCCCGGCGGACGTGCGGCTGTCCTTGACTGGCCTGGACGCGGCCGCCGGGCATCGCTACGCGCAACTGGTCGCCACCAACGCCGGCGACCGGACCTGTCAGCTGCGCGGGTGGCCCGGAGTCGGATTCCCCGGCGCCTGGGGAACCGCGTTCCCGGTGATCGCGGAGCAGGTCGACCCCTTGATCGAGCGGGTCGGCGTGCCGGTGGCCGATCCGGGCGTCGCCGTGTCGCTGCCGCCGGGCGGTCGCGCGGTCGCCGATCTGGAGTGGACCGGTGCCCTGGCCGGCAACCGTCAGGAGCGGACGTCCTTGATCGCGGTGCAGTTCGCCGACGGGGGCGCTGCCGCGGCGCTGCCGGTGCCGGCCGGCAGCCAGATCGACCTCGGCGCCGAGACGACCGTGCGCATCGGCCCGTGGGGCGCTGCGGGCACCTGAGCCCGGGGCCTGGCGGGCGCCTGAGCCGGGCCCGCCGGTTCCGGCTGTCCGGGTTCCGCAGCGACCGGGTGCCGCCCGACCGGGTGCCGCCCGTCCGGGCGGCGCCGTCCGGGGACAGGACCCGGACCCACCCGATCCGGCCCGTCGCGACGCGCGCGGCGGAACCGGGTGGACCGCGGGCCGTGACGACGGCAGGATCGACCGGGTGCTGACTCGTGTGGACCACATCGACCTGAAGGTGCCCGACCTCGCCGTCGCGCTGGACTTCTTCACCGCCCTCGGCTTCGTGGAGGTCCGGCGGACCCCGGCCCGCGGGTCGGTGGAGGTCGCCCTGCCCGGCGAGGGGCAGGTGATCTTCGAGCTCCGGGAGGATCCGGAGCTCGACCGGTTCGTGATGGATCACATCGCGTTCGGCTCGACGGACCAGGCGGCGGACGCGGCCGCCCTGTCCGCGGCCGGCCGGTCCTTCAGCCGGACGAATACGTTCATCCCGGTCACCGGCAAGACGATCTCCGACTTCACCGATCCGTGGGGCAGCCGCTGGCAGCTGTCCGACTGAACGGGGTCCGGGGCGGCCGGGACCGCCCCGGTCACCCCGCCGGCACCGCCCCGGTCACCCGGCCGGCACCCGCCGGGCCAGGACGTCCCGCACGAAGGCGACCTCGCAGGCCGTCTGCCGGATCCGTTCGGCCACCACGCCGGACCCGTGCCCCGCGTCGTACCGGTAGACCGCGTACTCGGCGCCCCGGTCCGCCAGCGCGTCGAGGTAGTTCTCGATCTGCCGGATGGGGCACCGGGGATCGTTCTCCCCGGCCAGCACCAGCACCGGCGCGCGGACCCGATCGACCCAGGTCAGCGGGGACGAATCGCGGTAGGCCGCGGGGACGTCGGCGGGGGATCCGCCGAACAGGGCCCGGTCGTAGGCCCGCAGCGGCTCCATCTCGTCCTCGTACGCCGCCGGGTAGTCAGCGACGGGGACACCCGCCACCCCGGCGGCCCACCGCTCGGGCTGGACGCCCAGGGCCAGCAGGGTCAGGTAGCCGCCCCAGGAGTAGCCGCAGATCACCGAGCGGTCCGGATCGGCGACCCCGGTGGCCAGGAGATGGTCGTGCACCGCCGCGATGTCGGACAGTTCGACGTGCCCGACCCGCTCGGTGAGCGCGTCCCGCCAGGCCGAGCCGTAGCCGGTGGAACCGCGGTAGTTGACCTGCACGACGGCGAAGCCGGCGTCCAGCCACGCGGCCCGGGCGGCGTCGAACGCGTCCTCGTCCGCCGCCGCCGGCCCGCCGTGCACGGAGAAGACGGTGGGGAAACGCTCGCCCGGACCCGGGGTGGCCAGGAACGCGTGCACCGGACCACCCGGCCCCGGCACCCACAGATCCCGGACCGGCTCGCTGCCCGGCGCCGGCTCGCCGGGCGGCGCGAACAGCGGCCCGTCCGTGCCGTCCGGGGCGACCGCCCGCAGCCGCCCGGCCGTCGCCCCGTCCGTCCACCGGTACCAGACCGCGCCGTCCGGCCGCGGGGTCGCGCCGGTGACGACCCCGCGCGCGGTCGGCAGGGCGGTCAGCGCGCCGGAACCGAAGTCGTAGCGGTGCACCGTGGTCCGCCCGGCGTGGGTGTGCAGCACGATCAGCGCCGTCCCGTCCGCGGTGAAGTCGGCGTCCAGGTCGCCGGGCAGGTCGAGCAGCAGCTCCGTCGCGTCGCCGGACACCGGATCCCAGATCAGCAGTTCGTCCCGGCCGCGGCGTTCATGACCGACCAGAATCCGCTGGTCACCCGGGATCGGGCTGACGGCCAGCGGCTCCAGACCCCGGCCGGGCGCGTCCGACAGGTCGGCGAGCACGCGACCGTCGTCGACGGTCAAGGCGCGCAGCGCCGGGTACCGGGCGTCGCCGTGCTCGGTGTGGGCGAGCACCCAGATCGTCTCGTCGCGGGTCAGCGCGCCCACCGAGGCGTCCTCGGCGTGCCGGTAGACCACGCGGGAGGGCCCGCCGGCCACGGACAGGTGGATGCGGGAGCCGTCGTCGTCGGCGAAACCGGCCAGCACGACCCGCCGACCGACCTCGACCCCGGCCGGGTACCCGGGGGGCACATCCGGCAGCGCCGGCCGGGCCGCGCCGGGCGGCGATCCGGCCGGTCCGCCGCCCGGCCCGGCGCCGAACGGCTGGGCGCGCCAGGAACCGAACTCGTCCCCGTCCCGGTCGTCGAACCACCACAGCGTCGCGCCGTCCGCGGCGAGCGTGGCCATCGAGGTGCCGTCCGGGCGGTCGGTCGCGGCCAGGTGCCGGTCGGCCGCCACGTCCCAGATCCAGATCTCGGACCGGCCGGTCGCGGTGGACACGTAGAAGGTGTGGTCGGGCGCATCCCGGGCCGGGTGGGGAAGACCGGTCCGGATCGCGGTGAACCGGCGACGCCAGCGCTCGTCGGCCGCCGGGTCGTCGAACAGGTGCGCGGGCGGCCGGAACCGGGGGTGCTCGACCGTCCGACCGCCGCTCCCGCCCCCGGTGCGGTCGGTGCTGTCGGTGCCGTGTGTGCTGTCGGTGCTGGACGGCGCGGGGGAGCGGTGGTCGGGATCGGTCGGCATCCCTGCATCCTGCCCACCGGTCCGCCAGCCCGGTCGGGCGGCCCGAGTCGCCGTCCCGCGAATCGTGACCTACTGTTCAGGCACGCTAACGGACAGTCGCCGTCAGTGACCCCGAGTCGCCGGCGGTGGCCGTCACCGGCCGACTGGGGTGACCGGACTCGCCGCCGCGCGAGGCCGGGTCGATCATGAACCGTCCCCGACGAGGGTGGTGCGATGCGCAACCGCAGACGAACGATCCTGGCCTGTGCCGTCGTGACGGCGCTGGCCGCCACGATGCTGCTGGGCGGCCCGCCGGCCGGGGCCGCGCCCGTGGCCCGGGCGGCCCTGGCCAACTGCGACGGCGCGAACCCCACGCCGGCGGCCCGGGACGCCGCGGTCCGCACCACCATCGGCGTGGCCAAGACGATGGGCATCGGGCGCGACGGCCAGATCATCGCCGTCATGGTCATGCAGCAGGAGTCGTCCATCCGGAACCTGGCCAACGACGGGACCAGCCAGTTCAACTCGTGGCCGTGGCCGGGCAAGGCCTACTGGCTGGCCACGGCCAAGCTGTCGCTGCGCTACCCGCACGACCGGTACGGCGTGCGTGACGGGGCCTACAACGCCGACTCGATCGGCCTGTACCAGCAGCGCCCGGCGTACGGCTGGGGCGACTACGGCGCGAGCACCCGGCGGACCGATCCGGGCGGGGTGGTCCGGCGGCTCCTGGACCCGCGGTGGGAGGCGATGGCGTTCTTCGGCGGCGGTCGCAGCGCCGCGCCCACCGGCGGGCTGCTCGACGTCGCGGGCTGGCAGTCGATGTCCAAGAACGACGCCGCCCAGCGGGTGCAGGGGAGCAACACCCCGAACGCCTACGGGCAGTGGGAGACGCTGGCCACCCAGTACGTCGACCGCAACCAGGACGCCCCGGCGGTCGACCTGCCCTGGTATCCGGGCGGTGGTCAGGACCTGGCCGGCTGCTTCGAGCCGCTGACCGTCAGCTTCAACGCCCGCGCGAACTCGCGGTGGGTGACCGCGGAGAGCGCCGGCGGGGCCCCGCTGATCGCCAACCGCACCGCGGTCGGGCAGTGGGAACAGTTCGACCTGATCCTGCTCGGCGGCACCGCGGTGGCGCTGCGGGCCCGCGCCAACGGCCGGTTCGTCTGCGCCGACAACGCCGGCGCGTCCAGCCTGATCGCCAACCGCGACGCCGTCGGGGCGTGGGAGACCTTCACCTACTATCCGAACTCGGACGGTTCGGTGAGCCTGCGGGCGGCGGCCAACAGCCGGCTGGTCACGGCGGAATCGGCGGGCGGCGCCCCGTTGATCGCCAACCGGACCGCCATCGGCGCCTGGGAGATGTTCGACATGACCGGCTCCTGAGGCCGGCGCGGAACGAGCCGGCGGACGGGCCGGCCGGACGGGGGCGCAATGGCGGCGGTGGACGGCCTGGCCGAGGTGGCGGCCTGGGCGACGGCCGCCGAGGGGGCGGTCCGGTCGGCCGGCTGGCAGGACGAGCGGGCGATCGACCGAGCCCGCGAGCGGACCGATCGGCGGCTGGCGGCCGCCCGTGAAGCCTTCGGGCGGCCCGCCCTGGACGCGCTGGCCCCGTCCGGGGAGTGGTCCCGCCGGCTGGCCGAGATGCTGCACCCCGACCGGGACGCGGACGCGCCCGCACCGACCGGCCCGGACCAGGTGCTGGTCGCCGCGCGAGCCGAGGCGGACGCCGACGCCGCGGTCTCAGTGGCCCGGCTCGCCCTGATCGAGGCGCAGCGGGCCGTTCTGCTGGCGCGGGCGACCGCCGTCCGGGCCGGTGATTCGCCGGCGGTGGCCGCCACCGTGCGGGGTTACCGGCCGCTGCCGCCCGGGCATCCGACCCTGACCCACGGCCGGGAGCTGGGGGTCGGGGTCGGTCGCGAACTGGGCACCGTGTTGCGCAGCCGGCCGCGGTCGATCCTGGTGAAGCTGGCCATCAGCCTCGGGCTGGGCCTGGCGTACCTGGGGTTCATCCGGCTCTTTCAGTGGGACGACAAGAGCGAGCTGCTGCCCTACCTGGCGCTCTATGCCCTGTCCGGGGTGATCGGCGGAGTGGTCTGCACGAACGCGCTCAGCTGGGACGCGACCCGGGTGCGCGAAGCGCTGACCAGCGGGCGACGCCTCTGGCACATCCTGCTCAGCAAGAACCTCATGATGTTCCTGCTGGTCGGGGCGGTCGGGGTGGTCCTCAGCGGGCTGCTGGCCTGGAAGGCCGACGCGTACGGCAGCACCCTGGCCAAGGCGCTGGGCCAGCTGGTCACCATGATGCTGCTCTGGCTCGGCGTGGGGAATGTGCTGTCGGTGATCTCCCCGCTGCGGGTCGAACCGATCAAGGCCCGGCTCAAGGACGGCACCCTCAAGCCGTTCCTCCTGTCGTTCGTGGTCTCGTACGGCATCGGCCTGGGCGTGAATCTGATGTTGACCTGGCGGGTCTGGGCCAAGCAATCGATGATCCAGGAGTTGGGCGGGGTCACCGTTCCGGTGCTGACGCTGGTGCTCAGCGGCCTGGTGCTCTACATGTTGCTGACCGTGCTGGCGGTCACTCTGGCCGACCAGCCGCGGTTCCGTCGGGCTCTCCTGCGGGAGATGGTCGACTACCGCGCGACCGGGACGGCGCCGGCGGCCGAGCCCGGCCCGGCGCGGCTCACGAACGGCGGTTCAGGGCCCGGCGACTGATCGGAACCAGCCGGCGTGACGACTCTTTCGCGTTAAGCAGCCGTGAATCCGGGCCAGCGGGCCGGCCAGGTCGCCCTGGCTGGTTCCGTCGACTCGACCGTCGCAGCCGCTGCTTCAGTCCTGATGCAGTTCCGATCCAGTCGGGCGGCTCGGCTCGGCGGCGTCGCGGCGGAGCTATCGGGTCGTACGAGCCGCCGACGGGTCGAAGATGTCGGCCGGCGTCAGCCGTTCGCCGTCCTGCCAGGCCTGCTCGAACCCGGCCCGTCCCAGACGCTCCCGGGTGAGCGCCAGCAACGGACGGGTCAGCTCACGGTTCGGCCAGCCCATGGCCGCTCGTCGGGTCGCCGCATGCGCCGCCGCGTAGATCCGTGCCGCCCGCGGGAATTCGCCCAGCTGGGCCATGAAGTTGGCTTTGGTCTCGGTGAACATGCCGATCGCCCCGCTGCCGAGACGTCGGTGCATGGCCACGCATCGATCGACCCACGGGATGCCGTCCTCGGGTCGGCCGGCCATCAGCGCGGTGATGATCAGCGGCGCGGTCGAGATGTAACCGGCCGCCGATTGGTCAACGGCCTCGGCCCGTCCGTGCACCGCCAGCGCCAGCGCGACGGACTCGTCCAGGCGACCGGACGCCAGCAGCGCGCAGCACCCCACGGCATCGGTCAGCAGATCCAGGTTGGTGTCGTCACCGGTGTCGGTGACCCACTGCAGGAGCCGGTGCAGATCGACCAGCAGGTCCCACGCCTCGCCCGTGTAGCACGACATGGCCAGGAAGACCAGGGCCTCACCGACCTCGACGAGGCGGGTCGGTGCGGCGCCGCGGACCTGCCCCTCGACGCCATCGATCAGCGGCCGGACCAGGTCCATTCGCCGTTGCTGGGCCAGGATGGCGGCCAGGGCGAGCCGGGCCAGCAGCTCGTCGACCGGATCGCCCCCGTTGTCCGCATCCTGGCGCAGGAGGTCGTGGCCCAGCTGCAGCCATCGCCCGGCCTCGACCAGGCGGGCCCGGTAGTACCAGTACTGGGACAGGCGGCCGGCCAGCCGGCCGCCCCCGGCCGTCGGCTCGTCGATCAGCCGGCGGGTCAGCGTGGCCCGCACGGTCGCGTCGTCGTCATCGATGGCTCGGAACCACCCGGCCTCGGCGGCCGTGCCGGCGGGTGGCCGGGCCGCGAGCAGATCCGTGGTCCACCCGTCCCGGCGATCCAGGCAGACCGCGGTTTCCCGGGCCTGGTCCAGTGCGTGGCGGGCGTGGCTGCGCACCGTGGCCAGCTGCCGGAAACCGCTGGGCCGCAACGGGTCGGTAGGCCGCTCGGAGCTGAGCAGGGACCGGTGCACGAGCTGGGCGAGCAGGTCGTCGGCGTCGGTGTCGGTGCCGACGACGGCGGAAGCCAGCCCGGCCGTGAAGGTGCCGGGCAGCACGGACAGCCGGCGATGGGCGATCCGTTCGTCCTCGGCGAGCAGCTGATGGCTCCACTCGATCGCCGATCGCACCGTCGCCCGGTGGTCCCCCGGCCCCCGGCCGACCCGGCTGAGGCGCCCGGGATCGGCCGTCACCTGCCGGGCGATGTCGTCGAGCGAGTGGCTCAGCGCCCGCGCCGCGGCGAGCTCCAGGGGCAACGGCAATCCGTCGACGGCGAGGCTGATCTCCCGGGCTCGGGTCAGCACCTCGTCGGTCATCTCGAGGGTGGGGGCGACGGACGCGAGCCGCTGCAGGAACAGCTCGACGGCGGGTGCCTCCGCGGCGCCGGAGATGCTGCCGTCGGGCTCGGGCAGGGCGAGCGGCTCGAGGGTCCAGATCGTCTCGCCGTCGATGCCGATCGGCTCCCGGCTCGTGGTCAGCAGGCAGCTGCGGTCGCCCGCATCGCTCAGGGCGACCCGCACCACCTGGTCGACACCGCCCAGGACGTGCTCGCAGTTGTCCAGCACCAGCAGGATCCGCCGGCTGTGCAGGTAGCGGCGCAGATCCTGCAGCGGAGTGGCCCCGGCGGTGGGTGCGAAACCGATGGTGGACACGACCACGTCCACCACCAGATCGGGCTCGGACACCGCGGTCAGATCGACGAACCACACGCCGTCGGGGAAGGCCTGCACGACGGCCCGGGCGGCCTCCACCGCCACCCGGGTCTTGCCGCATCCGGCGGCGCCGGTGATCGTGACCAGCCGGTTGTCCCGAACCAGGGTGGCCAACCGGGGCAGCACGTCGGCCCGCCCGACCAACGGGGTCAGGGCCGATGGCAGGTGCACCTCCACCTCCCGCGGACGGATCGCGGGACGCTCCGGTCGCCGATCCAGCGCCGGGTCCCGGGACAGGATCCGCCGGTGCATCTCCTGCAGCTCGGCCCCCGGATCGATGCCCACCTCGTCGGCGAGGACCTGCCGGGCCGCCTGGTAGGCGTGCAGCGCCTCCTCACCGCGCCCGCTCCGGTACAGCGCCTCCATCTGCAGGGCGCGCAGCGGTTCCCGGAACGGGTTCGCGGCGATGAGCACGCTCAGGTCCCCCAGCGCGGCGTCGGCGGCGCCGGTGGCCAGCAGGCCCTCGACCCGACGCTCCTGCAGCTGGCCGCGCAGCTCCTCCAGCCGCGTGACCGCGGAGCGCGCCCAGTCCGCCTCGGCGAGCGCACCGTACGGTCGACCGCGCCACAGGGCCAGGGCGGCGTCGGCCCGCCGGACCGCAGCCTGCGCGTGGCCGGCGGCCAGCAGGTCCCGCACTTCGCCGGAGGCCTCGGCGAAGAGCAGGGAGTCCAGGGTCGAGGGACTGCCGACGAGCCGGTAGCCGTCGCTGTCGTTGACCAGGACGGTGGGCGCCTGGCGGCGGTCGCGATCCGGTTCGAGCAGCTGCCG
Organism: Nakamurella sp.; assembly: GCF_048594475.1. Classification (NCBI taxonomy): domain Bacteria; kingdom Bacillati; phylum Actinomycetota; class Actinomycetes; order Nakamurellales; family Nakamurellaceae; genus Nakamurella; species Nakamurella sp. The sequence goes on from NZ_JBMDXT010000222.1 coordinate 9,045, forward strand.
CAGCCGCCAGATGTGGGAGACGAGGGTCGATGCCGCGCCCGCCGAGATGCGCTCGCCCCAGGCCGCTTCCATCAGGGCGTCGACCGAGACCCGCTGGTTGACGTTGATCGTCAGCAGGGCCAGCATCGCCGCCCCCCGGGTCCCCACCACGGGCCGGTCGTGGGCGCCCACGGCGACCACCAGCGCACCCAGGTCCCGCACCCGCATACCCGACGCTAACGCATCGCCCGGCCGGCGGCCGGGTCTAGAGCAATGGCACCTACACGGGGATGATCTTGCAGAAGAACGGATGCGGGTAGGCGAATCCGCGGTGCACATAGCAGCGGGTGATGTCCTCGAGAAAGTTCGGGTCGAACACCATGCCGAGCAGGAAGTACTTCATCGAGTCGGTGTGCGCGTAATTGACCAGCAGCACGGCCTGGTCCGGATCCAGTGCCTGGAGGGGGAAGGAGGAGCGGATCCCGGCGACGTCGAAGTACCGCGGAAGGACCTCCTGCCAGGCGTCCCACAGCGCGTTCCCGTCGCCCGGACCGGGGAACAGGTTGAAGAACTGGATCGCGTCGGGATCCAGGGACACGTGCGCATACTGCTGCATATTGCGGAAGGCCCCCACGGTGAAGGCCCGGAGGTGTCCGGCGAGCGAATCGAACGCGGACTCGTCCTCGCGCCAGGCGTTCACGGCGGCGTCGGCCGCAGCGGTGGTCTCGAATGTCACCAACAGGACGAGGTCCGCCACCGGGTTGGAGAGGGCAAATGCGTCGGCCGAGGCCAATCCGGGGAATCGCTCGACCTGCGTGGCCCGCCGCGCGGCGATGTCGGCGAGCATGCGCTCGCAGAACGACTGGTCGAACGGGACGGCCCCACCCATCTCGCTGCGGTCCAACTCGCGGTAGAGCGTGACGTCGACCAGACCCGTCCGGGATGCGTCGGCCCGCAGCGACCGGACGAAGGACCGCACGTGCGGGACGGTGCCGGGTACGTCGTCGGTCTTCAGGGTGACGACGACGAAGCCGCTCGTCACCGGTGGGGCGGCGATCGCCTCGGTGAGGGTGACCGCCGTTGGGTCGGTCACGCCGTTGAAGGCAAGCTTGGTGAAATCGACGGTCATGAGGCACTCCGATTGATGGTGGTGGAAACGGGATTGGCGGCGGCATCGACGGCGTCCGGCGGAATCGGGCCGATGAGCCGCCCGGGAGCCAGGTCCAGCAACTCGCGCAGCTCGGGAAGCTGCCGCATCGACTGCAGTTCGGCGATCTGCCGGCGCAGGTCGGCGATTTCGGGCCCGAGTTCGCGGACGAGGTCCGCCTGCGCTCCGGACGCCATCGTCCGGACCTTGCGGGCGCCCGTCAGCACCCAGCTGACGGCGGTGGGGATCCGCTCGGGGCCGAGGACGAAGACACCCACCAGCACGATGATGGAGATCTGGCCCCAGGAGAGTCCGAACATCAGGTGCTCACCTCATTCGAGTCCGGAACCGGCAGGATCGACGGCGAATCGTCGGGCAGGGCGTGGGTCGCCCGCCGCCGGGCGAGCCGGCGGTCGTGGATCCGGGCGACCTGGACGGACAGCTCGTACAGCGTGATCAGCGAGACGGCCAGCGCCAGCATGGTGATCGGGTCGTTGCCGGGGACGATGAGGCCGGCGAACACCACCAGGGCGAAGACTGCGTAACGGCGCCAACTCCCGAGCTGGGCGTGCGACACCACGGACATCCGGTTCAGCATGATCAGCAGCAGCGGGAGTTCGAAGGACACGCCGAAGACGATCAGCATGGCGATCAGGAAGGAGAAGTAGCTGTCCGGGGTCAGCGCGGCGATGGTGGCGTCACCACCGAATCCGAGCAGGACGGTGAGGCCCTCCCGGATGACGAGATAGGCCAGGACGGTCCCGGCGAGGAACAGTGCGGCGCCGGCGGTGGCGAAGGTGATCGCGTAGCGGCGTTCCCGGGTGTGCAGCGCGGGCGTCACGAACCCCCAGAGCTGGGAGAGCCAGACCGGTGCGGACAGCACGCTGCCGGCGATCAACGCCGACTTGAGCTGCAGTTCGAGCGCCGAGAACGGACCGGTGGCCAGCAGCCGGCAGTCCCCGCCGCCGAATCCTGAGCCGCCGAAGGTGACCCGCTCGGTGGCCGGGACCGCACAGTACGGACCGGTGAGCACGTCACCCAGGCTGGGCAGCCCGATCGCGGGAATGCCGTGGCCGAACCACACGAACCCGACGCCGGCCCCGACCAGCAGCCCGAGGGTGGCGACGAACAGGCGGCGACGGAACTCGTTGAGGTGATCCAGCAGCGGCATCGCCCCGTCGGCGGGCCGGGGCTCGCGGTTCGGACGGCGCCGCACGGTCAGGTGCAAGGACATGTCGACTCCTTCATGGTCGCCGGCGCGCGGGACAGGATGTCGGCCCGGTCCGCGCCCGCGGGCCCGGCGTCAGGGGCGGACGCCGGCCCGGTTGACCGAAACGTCGGTGAGCGGAGAGTGGGTCGCGGGTACCGAGCCGGCCGGAACCGCGACGACCGGCACCGCCACCGCGGGGGCGAGTGGACCGTCGTTCACCGGAACCGCTGTCGGCTCGTCCTGTTCGTGCATGGCCGCCACCTCCGACTTCAGGATGCGCAGCGATCGACCGACGCCGCGGGCCGCGTCGGGCAGCTTCTTCGCGCCGAACAGCAGCACGAACGCGCCGATGATGATGAGCCAGTGCCACCAGGACAGACCGCCCATGATGATTTCTCCTTGCGCGGGCGCCCGGTCGCCCGGGCGCTGGGGGCACGCCCGCGGATGCGGTCGTGGTGAGGAAACGAAGCGGGGTCAGAGGTCGGCGAGCCAGCCGAGCCCGGTCAGGCCGGGCATGAAGAAGTACTCGCCGCCCTGCAGGGTGTTGAACGTCTCGATGCCGTCGATCCGCCGCGGCGGGATCCCGGGCACGGTGAAGTAGGAATTGCTGTCCTGCACGCCGAGCATCGGGTCTTTCTCGGTGCCGCGGCCGATGAAGTTGCCGGAGTTGATCCATTCGCTCTGCAGGAACTCGACGGTGTCGATGGCCCGAGCGCCGACGGCGATGAAATCTAGGCCGCGGGGCCGGCCGTCGTCGTCGAGGGCGTCGTCCCGCAGGGGGGCGCCATAGGTGGTGGAGCGCCGGATGAGTCGGTGGATGGTGACGTTCGTGAGCACCTTCAGCTCGGTGTCCCGCGGGTTCATCCGGCGCACGTGCGAGCCGAGCGGGGTGCGCAGCCCCCGCGGGTCGCCGTGGTAGGTGAAGGCGTTGTTGCGGGAATCGTCGGCGCCCAGCGCCGCGTCGTCCCGCTCCGGGGCAAGGGCCAGTGGGGCGCCACTGCGCCAGCGGCCGACGAGCTTGGCGGCCAGCAGCTCTCGACCTTCGGCGGTGTCGGCGCCGCGGTGCAGGTAGCGGTTGAACGCGGCGACATGCGAGTGGTACTTGCGGAAGACGAGGAACGTGCCGTTGCGGCCGAGTTCGGTCGGGGACGGCATCGGCAGCGGGTACCCGCCCTCGGCCGGGTACCCGAGGACGAACTCGCCCGCCTTGATCGGCCGCCCGTCGCCGGGCCGGCCCTCGACGCCGCTGCCCTCGACGACCGGCTGGGTGAAGCCGTCCTTGAAACCGAACGCGTTCGTGCCGTTCGGCTGGTTGCCGAAATCCTGGCGGAGCACCATTCGCACGCCGTCCAGGTCACCCAACGCCGTCTCGTAGTCGCGCACTTCCTGCTGCCACGCCGCCGCCGATTGCGCGATCACGGTGACGGCCAGGTGGACCCGACCGGTGCCGAACGGCTGTTCCCACCGCGCCGGGTCGTTCGGGCCGTGATCGCGCAGCCGGTCGGCGCGGGCGGCCATGCCCTCGCGAAAGGGCTGCGGGAACGACTCGAGCGAGGCCGCGGGGACGCCCAGCGCCCGAAGTCCCGGAAAGGTCAGCGCGACGGACGTCCAGGCCGGGCGGGGTTCGTGCCAGGCGGCGGCCGACGCCACCCGGGTCCGCAACCGGCGCAACGCCTCTCGGCCGGCGGCCGCGTCGGTGATCTCCAGGAGGGCGTGCGTGCCGTAGTACGGGGCGGGCCGGGGCCGCAGCACGGTGGCCTGGATGTCGTCCAGTTCGAGGGTCGGCCTGGTCAGCCGCCGGTGCAGCATGATGCCTCCTTGGCCATCGGTGGTGCCGGGCCTGGTTAGTTGAGCTTCTGCACGAACGAGGTGACGTTCTTGTCCTGCTCCAGCAAGCGCGCCTGCTCGGCGACCGTGAGCTGCGGGTTGGCGACGAACCAGCCGGACGCACCGACCTGGATGCTCGCGATGAAATCCTTGACCTGCGGCGAGTGAATGCCGGGCCAGCCCTCCACGTTGCCGAAGATGTAATCCATCAGGTCGGGGATCTTGGTGGCGAAGTCGTCGATGTAAGGGTCCCACTCGCCGTCGTAGGCGGTGCAGAACAGCAGCCGGGTGTCGTTGTCCAGCAACACGAATCGCATGTCGTGCACGGTGCCGACCAGACTGGCGCCGGCGAAGTTCCCGTCCAGAATGGCGAACAACGTGCGCAGCCGCTTGGCGCCGTTCGGCTTGAGGGGCGCGATCACGGTCAACTCGGAAACCTGGCCGCTCTTGAGCCCGGTCCGGCCGGCGGATTCCACCGCGTGGGCGTTCAGCACGTCGCGATCGGCGAACGTCTGACCCACGACGATCTTCATGGTGGTGGCCGAGTGCGCCAGGTGCGCCTCGACCTGCTGGCGGACGCGCGCCGGCAGCCGTTGGTACTTCGCGTCGAGTTCGGCTTCACCGGTCTCGGGCATGGTGGTCTCCTTCACTGGGATGGGGTACTGCGGGCTGACCGGACGGGAACGTCGACCGGGACCGGGGTCGCGGCGGCCGCCGAGACCGACACCCCGCGCTCGGCAAAGACCTTCCGGGCAGTCTGCGTCGCGTTGATGGCGCGGGGGAAGCCGCAGTAGACGGCGGCGTGCAGGAACGTCTCGACGATCTCGTCGGGGGTCAGGCCCACCGCCAACGCCAGGGGGATGTGCGCCCGCAGTTCCGTCTCCTCGCCGCCCTGCGAGGTCAGCATGCCCAGGGTGATCAGTTGTCGATCGCGCGGTGACAGCGCGGGCCGGGAGTAGCTGTCGCCGTAGGCCCAGGCCACCGTCTGGTAGCCGAGCTCCGGGGAGATCTCCCGCAGCGAGTCGGCCAGCTCGATGACGCTCTCACCGTTGATCCGCTTCAGCACCTCGAGTCCGCGGTCGTAGCGTTTCTGGCGAATGGTGGTCTCGGTCGCGGCCGTGTCGGTCATGTTGGTCATGTCGGTCATGTCGCTTCTCCTTTGAGCTTGTCGCTGATCTTGTCCAGGGCCTGGTCCACCGATTGCCGCAGCGGGCCGTACCAGGCCGGCCCGTGGCCGGGCACGAACATGTCCGCCTCGATCTCCCGCAGCGTCTGCAGGGAGCTGATGGCGCTGCTCTGGTCGTGGGTGAAGAAGGAGGGCAGGAGCCGGGGTCCCAGACCGGTCAGCGTGGGATGCCCACTGACCAGCGCGTCTCCCGTCACCACCACCCCGACATCGGGCAGCAGGTAACTGGTGTGCCCGGTGGTGTGGCCGGGGGTCGGGATCGGGTACGGCCGCCCGGGCAGGTCCAGCGAGCCGGCCCGGGGGAACGGCCCGGCCCCCGGCGTGGTGATCTGGTGCAGCCCGCCGGCCTTGACCACCTGCACCGCCCAGCGCACCACCTGCGGCCGGTACAGCAGCTTGGCCACGTCCTTCGGGCCGCCGGTCTCCACGTTCTCGCCCCGCGCGTTGGCCACCTCGGCCGGCGCCATGTAGATCGGCACGCCGTAGTTGTCGTGCAGGTGGTTCAGCGCACCGGTGTGGTCGGCGTGGGCGTGGGTGAGCAGCACCGCCCGCAGGTCCTCGGGCCGCCGGCCGAGCGAACGGATGGACCGTTCCACCTCCTGGGTGTCGCCCTCCCAGCCCGCGTCGATCAGGGTGAGGTCCGTGCCGGCCCGGATGATCACCCAGTTCACCTGGGTGCCGGTGAAGGCGAAGACGTTGTCCGCGACCTCATGCGGGTCGATGCCGGTCGACATGGCCGATGCTCTCCTTGCTGTCGAGGTCATGACGCGACGATCCGGTGCTCGACCTCGCCGACGCCGTCCAGGACGAGCCGCAGGGTGTCGCCGGCCTTGAGCCAGTGCCCGGTCTCCGTCCCCGATCCGCCGGGAAGCGTTCCGGTGCCGAACATCTCGCCCGGCATCAACCGCTCGTCCCGGGACGAATGGGCCAGCGCCTCCCCGACGCTCCACTGCAACCCGCGGCTGCTCACCGTGCTGACGGTGCGGCCGTTGATGATCACCGAACCGGTCAGCCGGTCCAGCCGGGGCAGCAGTTCGTCGGCCGTGACCGCGGTGGCCGACAGGGAGCTGATGAAATGCTTGGCCTTCTGCGGGCCCAGCCCGCTGGCCATCTCCGCGCGCTGGACGTCGCGGGCGCTGAAGTCGTTCAGCAGCACGAACGCTCCGATCGCCTCGACCGCCTCGCTCGGCGTGGCGTTGTACAACGGGGCCTTGAGCACCCAGCCGAGCTCCAGCTCGAAGTCCAGCCCCTTGGAGTAGCTCGGGAACGCGATCGGTGTCCCGGTCGGTACCACCGTCATCGCGTTGCCGAAGTAGTAGATGGGCTCGGCGTAGAACAGCTTGTTGGGCTTGAAGCCGGGGAACGGCCGGCGGGTGACCAGCTCGACGGCCCTGGTCATCCGGTAGGAACGCGGGTAGAAGCGCTTGACGATGCCCCGGCTGGCGTTGATGTTGTGCTTCTCCGACAGCAGGTAGTCGCGGAACGACAGCGGGGCGAACGGCAGCAGCGAATCGGTCTGCGCCAGGTGCCGGTCGGCCGTCGCGAGTTGCCAGTCGTCACTGAACGGCGACGGGCCGAAGGGCAGCTCGCCGTTCAACGGTCGCCACTGCCCGTCGGTGGCGGATGCCTGGGTCTGCAGTCCGGTGGTGGTCCGGATACGGCGAATCTTCATGATTGGGCTCCGACGCGGACGGTGACGTTGCGGTGACGGGATGGATGGGTGGTCATCGACGCACCGGCAGCGGAATCTGGTCGCGGTCGTTGCCGACGACGATGCGGCCCCTGAAGTCCCGGCCGATGATCTGCTTCCACAGGAAGTCGGGACAGTCCACGGGGTTGGACGGGATCAGGTGGGTGAGTGCCAGCACCGGGACCCCGGCCGCCGTGGCGACCTGCCCGACCTGGTCCGCCCGGGTGTGCGACTCATGCAGGTGCGAGAGCAGAGGGTTGTCCTGCCAGTTCTGGCCGGGGTTCTTGATCTTGAAGTTGGTGAGGATCAGATCCCAGTTCATCACCTCGTGGACCAGGATGTCCGCCCCCTTGGCCAGCGTGATGACGTTGTTGGCCGCCGGGTTGATCTTCCGGGGGTCCTTGGGATCCTCGGCGCAACTGGTGTCACCGCTGAAGACCACGGCTCCCTCGGCCGTCTCGAACCGGTACGCGAAGCAGGGAAAGACGCTGCCGTGGGGGACCAGGATGGCGCTGACCCGCACCCGGTTGTCCTCGTGGAGCTTGAACGGTTGCATGAGCGGCGCCGTGTTCGTCGAGCTCGCCCCCACGTCCGCCGGGATCGGATTCTCGATGATGTTCTGCTGCAGTCCGGTGATGGGTTGGGTCCCGTCCCCCCGTTCGAAGACGTTGTAGCTGTAGGCGTATCCCTCGTTGAGCCGATTGATAAGGTCCTTGGTGCCCGGGACCGGGTTGTTCGGCGCGATGATCTCCGGAACGGGTTTCCCAGGCGGGACCACCGGCAGGGCGCCCGCGGATCCGGGTCCGTAGACGTACAGCGTGTTCTGCAGCTTCGGCGGAACGTCCGATCCGACCGGGTAGGGAAGCCGGTCGCCCTCGGCGTTCGGCTGGCCCCCCTCGAGCAGGAAGTAGTTGTAGAAATCGCCGAGATGGTCGGCGTGCAGGTGGGTCACGAACATGGCCTGCAACCGGTTGAACAACAACCCGGAGTTGAGATACTGCGTGACGCTGCCGCGGCCCGCGTCGATCAAATAGTTGTAGCTCTCCTTGCCCTCCCGGACCGTCAGCACGCTCGACGTCCCGCAGCGTCCGTACTCGGCCTGCGGACCGCCGGACGTCCCCAGCAGGGTCAGCATCGTCCCCTGGGGTTGCGACGCCCGGAACGGCAGCACCTGGATGAACGGCGACACCGACGGTGCGGCCGACGCGGGCGTCGCCGCGGCGATCGAGCCGGCAACGGCCATCCCGGTGCCGGCCAGGGCGGCCCCGAGCACCGACCGTCGTCGGACCGTGCGCGGCGGCTCGGCGGAGGCGGACACGGGCGGGGGTGAATCGGTGGCGCACATGATGTCTCCCGGCGGGGTGATGGGGTGGTGTCATCACGGTGCCGGGAGCCGGTCCAGTTCCGGTCCAGTCTGAATCCAAGCGCTGGGGTGCCCGTCGCCGCGGGGCTTGGATCGGCGCCGAAAGACGACGCCAGGAGACGACAAAGGCCCTGGCTCGACGAGTCGAGCCAGGGCCTTTGGCTTGGTCGGGGTGACAGGATTTGAACCTGCGACCTCTTCGTCCCGAACGAAGCGCGCTACCAAGCTGCGCCACACCCCGAAAGCCTTGACGAGTCTAGCCGATCCGCGGAGCACTCCTGACCACTTTCCGGCCGGGTCGGGCTCGGCTCGATGATCGAGCCGACCTTCCGCCCGCCGATTCCTCTTCGCTGCCGGGCTGATCAAATCGGCACCCTGCGCCCGAGATGTCGGACTCTCTGCCGAGATGATCAGCCCGACGCGCTTCGCCGACCCGCGTACGGCGGGCCGTGACACCGCGGCAGTCCGTCCGGGCGAGCAGCCACGGGCGGGACGGCCGGCGTCGGTCAGGCGGGCCGGGCGCGCAGGGTCAGCAGGGTGGCCTCGGGCCGGCAGCAGAAGCGCAGCGGCATGTACGGGCTGGTCCCCAGACCGGCCGACACGTTGAGCATGGTGTGCGAGCCCCAGCGGGAGACCCCGCGGGCCCGCGACCGGTCGAGCTCGCAGTTGGTGGTCAGGGCGCCGATGCCAGGGATACGCACCTGACCGCCGTGCGTGTGCCCGGCCAGGACCAGGTCGTAGCCGTCGAGGGCGAAGCGGTCGAGCACCCGGGGCTCCGGCGTGTGGGTGACGCCGATCCGGACGACCGCGTCGTGGTCGGCCGGCCCCTCGATCAGCTCGTAGTGGTCGCGCCGGGTGTAGGGGTCGTTCACCCCGGCCAGGGCGATCCGTTGGCCCCGCAGGTCGATGGTCGTCCGGACGTTGTTCAGGTCGATCCACCCGCGTTCGGCCATCGCCGCCCGCAGGTCCGGCCAGGGCAGGCTCGGGCCGCGCCGCACCACCCGGTCCTTGGGCACGAAGTACTTGTGCGGCGACTTGGGCACCGGGGCGTAGAAGTCGTTGTTGCCGAAGACGAACGCGCCGGGCAGGTCGAGCAGGCCGCCGAACGCGGCGACGGCGGTCGGCACCGCCTTCAGATGGGACAGGGTGTCACCGGTGTTGATCACCAGGTCGGGCCGCAGGTCGGCCAGCGCGGACACCCAGTCGATCTTGTGCCGGTGCCCGGGCACGATGTGCAGGTCGGACAGGTGCAGCACCCGGATCGGCCACGAACCGTGGTCCAGCACCGGTAGATCCACCCGGCGCAGCGCGAACGCGCGCGGTTCCACCAGGGCCGCCCAGGCGACGGTGGCCACCCCGGCCAGGGCCAGACCGCCGGCGGCCGCCGCGACGGTGCGACCCGGTCGTCGGGTCGTCCGGGACGGGCGGAGCGGGGCGCCGGAGGCGGCACCGGAGACGAGGGCCATGATCGGCAGCCTAACCGTCGGGCCGGCGGGCGGCGGCCCGCCCGGCCCCTCGCGGCCGCCCGCTGACGGCCCTGCGGCCGGTCAGCCGGCCGAGACCGTCAGGGTGATGGCCCCGCCGGGGATCGCCGTGTCCTTGGGGTTCTGGTCGACCACGGTGTTGGCCGGGACGCCGGTGCCCTGCTTGGTCAGCGGCTCGCCGACGGTGAAGCCGGCGGCGGTCAGCTGGTTCTTGGCGTCGTCGATCTTCTTGCCGATCACGTTGGGCACCACGGTGTTCGCCGAGCCCTTGATGTAGGTCGCGGACGCCGGCCGGAAGAACGTGTCCGGCTGGCCCTCCTTGAGCGGCTTCATCGTGGCGAACCAGGTCGCCGCCGGAGTGGCGCCGCCGCCCATGCCCGCGCCGCCCATCGCCTCGTCCGTGGAGCACGACCGGATCGGGTCCTTGCAGATGGACTGCGGCCGTGGCTCGGAGTCCCACAGGATGACCGACGCGCTCATCTCCGGGGTGAAGCCCAGGTACGCCGAGGACTTGTACTCCTGCGTGGTGCCGGTCTTGCCGGCCGCCGACCAGGTCCAGCCCGCCGCGGTCGCCGAGGCGTTCGCGGTGCCGCCCGAGGCCAGGTCGCTCTCCATCGCCACGCTCAGCGTGCGGGCCAGCTCGGCCGGCACCGCCTGCTGGCATTCCGGCTTGTCCCAGGTGACGAACTTGCCGTTGCGGTCGGTGATGGTGTCGACGGGCGTCGGCGGGCACCACCGGCCGTCGGAGGCGAGCGTGGCACCCACGTTGGCCAGCTCGAGCGGGCTGACCGGGGAGACGCCGAGGGTGAACGAGGCGATCTTCTGCGCGGTGATCTGCGCCGCGTAGTCGGTGCCGGCGTTGGCGAACGCCGGATCCACCTCACCGGCGTCGAGCAGGTAGCCCTTCATGCCCAGCGCGACCGACATGTCGGCCACCTTCTGCAACCCGACCTGGTCCTCCAGCGCGACGAAGCCGGTGTTGGGGGACGTGGCCAGCGCCTGCTGGAGCGTCATCGACGTCGGGTAGCTGGTGGTGGCGTTGCGGAACGTCGCCGACGGCACCAGCGGGCTCTGGTACTCGGCCGGTACCGCGATCGTCGTGTTGGTGCCGAGTCCGGCCTCCATCGCGGCGGCCGCGGTGAACACCTTGAACGTCGATCCCGCACCGAGCGGGGCGAACGTGGTGGGCAGCCGCTGCACCGTCTCGCCCTTGGCCGGATCCAGGCCGTACGGCCGGTTGGCGACCAGGGCCAGCACCTTGCGCGGTTCGTCCTTGCCGACCACCGCGACGGTGTTGGCCAGCCGCTCGACGCCCGGCACCGACGGATCGGCGTTGGACGTCGCGGCCGCCTTGGCCGAGGCCATGACCTTGGGGTCGAGCGTGGTCTTGATGGTCCAGCCGGCCCGCGCCACCGTGGCCGAGTCGAATCCGGCGTTGGACAGGTAGTCCAGCACGTACTGGCAGAAGTAGCCGTTGGTCTGGGAGTTGTCCGCCGCGATGCAGCCGTTGCGGGTGCGGTTGGGGTTCAGGCCCAGGTCCTGCTGCTTGGTCGCGTCCGCGGTGGCCCGGGAGAGCCGGCCGGTGCTGACCATGACGTCGAGCACGAGGTCGCGGCGGTCCCGCGCGTCCTGCACGTGGTTCTCGTCCAACGGGTTGAACTTCGGCGGGTTGTTGACCATGCCGGCCAGCAGGGCGGCCTGGGCCAGCGTGAGCTTGTCCGCCGAGGTCCCGAAGAACCATTGGGACGCGGCCTCGGCGCCGTATTGGGACGGGCCGAAGGCGACCAGGTTCAGGTAGCGCTCGAGGATCTCGGCCTTGCTCAGCCGCTGCTCGACCTGGAGCGCGAGCTTGGCCTCGCGGAGCTTGCGGATGGGGGTGGTGGCGATCGCGTCGGCCTTCTCGGCCTCGGTCTTGGCGTCCACCAGGTACAGGTAGTTCTTCACGTACTGCTGGGTCAGCGTCGAACCGCCCTGCGCGGCGGCGTCCTGCTGGGCGTTGCGCAGCAGCGCGCGGACCGTGCCGCGCCAGTCGACGCCCTGGTGCTGGTAGAACCGCCGGTCCTCCATCGAGACGACCGCCACCTGCAGGTAGTCGGAGATCGAGGACAGCGGGACGTAGACCCGGTTCTGCTCGTAGATGGTCGCGATCGGGGCGCCGGTGGAGTCGGTGATCGTGCTGCGCAGGGGGATGTCCGCGGTCAGCGGATCGGCCTGCGCGTCGTCGATGGCGTCGGTCACCGCGTTCGTCGCGATGCCCATACCGACGGAATAGGGAAGGAGAAGACCGGCCACCAGCACCCCGGCCAACAGGGTGCCGAGAACCAGACGCCCGAGGCCGCTCATCACACGCACCGAACCAGGTTACCGGCGGTGACGTGTGGAAATGGTGATTCAAGGATGCTCACCACAGGTTC